>NZ_JBSVWQ010000009.1:0-72748 GCF_054071215.1 Pseudomonas sp. SDO5522_S412
CAGGCTTTGGAGCGTGGGTAACCCGGCAGGACGCCGGGTTAGCCGCGCTGGGCCAAGGATGGCCCATCGCGGCGGCCCACGGTCCAAAGCCGGAGTGAGGGCACACCGAGCCTAGGCGAGGTGCCGAGTGGTGGGGCAAGAGCGTTTTGCTTACTTTTGCGCTGTTCAAAAGTGAGCCGCTGTAAGAGCGGAACCAATATCAGCCGTTACCTAAAAAATGGACAAACACACTCATTCGGCTCCACATGTCAGGCGTGCATGCGAACCCAAACGCTGACCAAAATCGTAGCCGCCATCAACCACGCCACCGCCGCCACCGCCAGCGAAGCCTCCAGACGCATCCGGTCAACCATCACATACAACGTCGCCAGGTACACAAAGTACGGAATGATCGACCACATCCCGAACACGATGGTGGTCTTCAAATCCTCCACCGACCGACCCTTGCCGACAATGTAATGCGCAATCAACGCGAACGTCGGAAACAGCGGCACCAACCCTGCAATGTAGTAGTTCTTGGTCTTGGCCAGCGCCGCCAGAATCAACACCACCCCCGCACCCAATGCCGCCTTCAACAATAAATCCACAATGCGCTCCTAGTGGCTCAGCCCGTACTTCTTGACCTTATCGAACAACGTGGTCTTGGCCATCCCCAGTTCCTGGCTGGCCTGGGTCAGGTTGCCGCCGCTGCGTTGCAAGGCATCGTTGAGCAGGTTGCGCTCGAACGCCTCCACCGCTTCGGTAAAGGCCAGCCCATGGTTGCCGCTGCTGGCGCCGCTCTTCTTGAACGCCGGCAAACCGAGGGCAAACCGCTCGGCCACGTTGCGCAGTTCACGCACGTTGCCCGGCCAGTCATGGCTCATCAGGCTGGACAGGGTCTGGTTGTCGAGGTCCGGCGCGGTGCGGTCGAAACGCAGCGACGACTGCTGCAGGAAGTGTTCGAACAACTGCAGGATGTCTTCGCGGCGTTCACGCAGCGGCGGCAGTTCCAGGGTCACCACGTTGAGGCGGTAGTACAGGTCGCTGCGAAACTGGTTGGCGCGGCTCAGGTCGTCGAGGTCGGACTTGGTCGCGGCGATCACCCGGCAATCCACCGCCACGCTCTGGTTCGAGCCCAGGCGTTCCAGGGTGCGTTCCTGCAACACCCGCAGCAGCTTGATCTGCAGGTTCATCGGCATGCTTTCCACTTCGTCGAGGAACAGCGTGCCTTCGTGGGCGTGTTCGATCTTGCCGATGCGGCGCTTGCCGGCACCGGTGAACGCGTTGGCTTCGTGGCCGAAGATTTCGCTTTCGAACAGGTTCTCCGGCAGGCCGCCGCAGTTCAAGGCGACGAACTGGTGGGAGTGGCGCCGGCTGAAATCGTGCAGGCAGCGCGCGACCAATTCCTTGCCGGTGCCGGTCTCGCCCTCGATCAACACGTTGGCCGAGGTGTCGGCGACGTTGGCGATCAATTCCCGCAGGTTCTGCATGGCCGGAGAGCGACCGATGATCCGGCCTTCCAGCGAATCGCGCTCGGCCAGTTGCCGGCGCAGCGACCAGACTTCCCGGGCCAAACCGCGTTGTTCCAGGGCGCGGCGGGCTACGTCCACCAGGCGCTCGGGAGAGAAGGGTTTCTCCATGAAGTCATAGGCGCCGTTGCGCATCGCGCCCACGGCCATGGAGATATCGCCGTGGCCGGTGATCAGCACCACCGGCAGGCTTTTATCCAGGGCCTTGAGCCGGGTCAGCAACTCCAGGCCGTCGATACCCGGCAGGCGAATATCGCTGATGACGATGCCGGCGAAGTTTTCACCGACGAGGGTCAGGGCTTCTTCGGCACTGCCCACGCCCACGCTGGGAATGTCTTCCAGGGCCAGGGCTTGCTGGCAGCCGAGCAATACATGGGGGTCGTCTTCGACGATCAGGACGGTCAGGTCGGTGGTTTTTTCTGCGTTCATTTCGACTCGACTTGTTGAGGGCTCGCCAGCGGCAAACTCAGGACAAAGGCAGTACCACCGCTGGCCGGATGCTCGACGGCGAGGTTGCCGCCGGTCGCCGCCGCGAGGCTGGCCGACAGCGTCAGGCCGAGGCCCAGGCCTTGTTCGCCGGGTTTGGTGGTAAAGAACGGTTCGAACAAATGCTTGCGGGTCTCGGGATCAATCCCGTGGCCGTTATCGCGCACCCGCAGGCGATATTTGCCGTCGGCGATGTCGCCTTCCAGCCACAGTTCGGGGGCCGGTTGCGCCTGCATCGCGTCCAGGGCGTTGCCCATCAGGTTGACCAGGATCTGCTCCAGGCGTGTCTGGTCGATCTGCAACTGCGCGCTGCTGAAGTGGCGGTGCACCGTCAGCGGCAGGGTCTCCAGGCGACTGCCGAGGATCTGGAACGTAGCGTCCACGGCCTTGCCCAGATTGGCTTCGCCCTGGTCATCGCCACGCCGGGCAAAGGAGCGCAGGCTGGCGGTGATGCGACCCATGCGGTCGATCAGTTCGTTGATGGTCTTGAGGTTGGCACTGGCGGTGTCCAGCGCCCCACGCTCAAGGAAGCGCACGGTGTTGCCCGACAGGGTACGCAGGGCGGCCAGTGGCTGGTTCAATTCATGGGCGATGCTGGTGGACATCTGGCCGATGGCCGCGAGTTTGCCGGCCTGCACCAGTTCGTCCTGGGCCCGGCGCAAGGTTTCCTCGGCCTGGCGCCGCTCGCGAATCTGGCTCTTGAGCCGCTCGTTGCTGGCCCGCAGGTCGGTGGTGCGTTCGGCAATCCGTCGCTCCAGCTGGTTATTGGCTTCCTGCAGGGCTTCCCGGGCGGCGAGGCGGGTGGCAATCACCTTGCGGCGCTCGTTCCAGGCAATCAGCAGGAATGCCACCAGCGCAAAGGCTACAGCCACCAGGATGCCCTGGTTGATGGCGGCCCGGCGCAGGTCGTTCAGCGGGGTGAGCAGGGTGAAATTCCAGGGGGTGTCGTTCAGTGGGCGGGTCTGGGCCAGGTAGCTGACCTCATGCTCGTCGGCCACCACTTCGCTGTTGGCCGGGAAGGTCAATTTCTCGGTGCCTTCGTTGAGGCGTTCGCGGGCCAGTGGTTCCAGCTCGTTGAGCGTCGCCCAGTAGTATTGCAGGCTGTGGGCGAGGCGGTCCTTGGTGTCATCGCTCAATGGCCGCACGGACTTGAGGCGACGGGCCGGGTCGCTGGAGAGAATGATGATGCCGTTCTCGTCACTGACGAAGGCCTCCAGGCGCGCCCGCTGCCAGCGCTCTTCCAGCGCTTCCAGGCGTACCTTGACCACGGCGACGCCGATGATCTTGCCGTGCTCTTCCAGGCCATGGGCCAGGTAATAGCCGGGTTCGCCGTTGGTGCTGCCGATGCCGTAGAACCGGCCGGGCTGGCCGCGCACGGCATTCTGGAAATAGGCACGGAAGGACAGGTCTTCACCCTGGTAACTGTCGGCATCGCGCCAGTTACTGGTCGCCAGCACACGGCCGGTGGTGTCCATCACGTAGATCGCCCGGCTGCGACTGCGCCGGTTCAGGCCTTCGAGGTAGTCGTTGACGGTTTTGCGGGTTTCTTGATTCGGGTCGGCCAACAGCCTGGAGACGCTGGATTCCAGCTCCAGGAGACTGGGCAGGTAGGTGTATTTGCTGAGTTCGCTCTCGACGGTGCGGGCGTGCAATTCCAGTTGGCGTTCGCCGGTATCGCTGAGGGTGCGGATCCCATAGAACTCGCTGATCCAGAAGCCGACGTAACCCAGTCCGATCATCAGGGCGATGATCAGCGGCGGCAGGAACAATTGGCGAATCAGACGAGGCTTCACGGCAAGTGATGGCGGCGCGGCGCGAAAGAGGTTGGGGTCGCATTTCATCACAGATGCCTTGGGTCAACCAGAGCTGCCAGCTTGCGCGGTCACGTGTGGGAGCTGGCTTGTGTGGGAGCTGGCTTGCCTGCGATTGCATCACCTCGGTGTAACTGTCACATCGAGGCGCCTGCATCGCGGGCAAGCCCGGCTCCCACACAAGCCAGCTCCCACACAAGCCCGGTTTTCACTGGGGAGCAGTGGTGCTTTTAGTGCTGCAGGATTTTCTCGAGGAAGTGCTGCGCACGCTCGGAGCGGGCGCTGATGTCGCCGAAGAATTCCTCTTTCGGGCAGTCTTCGATGATCTTGCCGGCGTCCATGAAGATCACCCGGTCGGCTACCTTGCGGGCGAAACCCATTTCGTGGGTCACGCACATCATGGTCATGCCTTCCTGGGCCAACTGCACCATCACGTCGAGCACTTCGTTGACCATTTCCGGGTCGAGGGCCGAGGTCGGTTCGTCGAACAGCATGACGATCGGGTCCATCGCCAGCGCACGGGCAATCGCCACACGCTGTTGCTGGCCGCCGGAAAGCTGGCCCGGGTGCTTGTGGGCGTGAGCCGACAGGCCGACGCGCTCCAGCAGTTGCAGGCCCTTCTTGGTGGCTTCTTCCTTGCTGCGGCCCAATACCTTGATCTGCGCGATGGTCAGGTTTTCGGTGATGGTCAGGTGCGGAAACAGCTCGAAGTGCTGGAACACCATGCCGACGCGCGAGCGCAGTTTCGGCAGGTTGGTCTTCGGGTCGGCAATGGAGGTGCCATCGACCACCACGTCGCCTTTCTGGAACGGTTCCAGGGCGTTGACGCACTTGATCAGGGTCGATTTGCCCGAGCCGGACGGCCCGCACACCACGATCACTTCGCCTTTTTTAACCTCGGTGCTGCAATCGGTCAGCACCTGGAAGTCGCCATACCACTTGTTGATATTCTTGATAGAGATCATACGGCAAACCTTTTTTGCAGACGCTTGACCAGCAGCGAGGCGGAAAAGCTGATGATGAAGTAGACGACACCGGCGAAGATCAGGAACTCATTGGAGCGGCCGATGATGTCGCCGTTGGAGCGGGCGGAGTTGAGGAAATCCACCAGGCCCACGGTGTAGACCAGCGAGGTGTCCTGGAACAGGATGATCGACTGTTGCAGCAGCAACGGGGTCATCTTGCGGAACGCCTGGGGCAGGATGATCAGGCGCATGGTCTGGCCGTAGGTCATGCCCATCGCTTGCGCCGCGGCCATCTGGCCCTTGGGGATCGACTGCACGCCGGCCCGCACGATTTCGCAGAAGTACGCCGCCTCGAACATCATGAAGGCCACGACGCAGGAGGTGAACGCACCGATCGGGGTGTCTTCGCCGGTGATCCAGCGCAGCACGAACGGCACCGCCAGGTAGAACCAGGTGATCACCAGCAGCAGCGGGATCGAGCGGAAGTAGTTCACGTAGGCGCCGGCCAGGCGCGACAGCAGTTTGCTGGACGACAGGCGCATCAGCGCGAGGATCGTACCCAGGATGATGCCGCCGACCACGCCCATGACCATCAACTGCAAGGTCATGACCATGCCGTTCCACAGGCCCGGGATGGCGGGGATGATGCCGCTGAAATCGAAGTCCATTATTTACCCCCCACGGAGATCAGGCCGGGCACGGCGACTTTCTTCTCGACCACGCGCATCAGCAGCATCAGGCTCATGTTCAGGGTGAAATAGATCAGCGTGGCCAGGGTGAAGGCCTCGAACAGGTTGGCCGAGAACTCGGCGGTCTGTTTGGTTTGCGCCAGCAGTTCCATCAAGCCGATCAGGGACGCCACGGAGGAGTTCTTGAAGACGTTGAGGAATTCCGAGGTAAGCGGCGGAATGATGATCCGGTAGGCCTGGGGCAGCAGCACGTTCCAGTAGATCTGCGGCAGCTTGAAGCCCATGGCGCGTGCGGCGGATTCCTGGCCCCGTGGCAGCGCCTGGATGCCGGTACGCACTTGTTCGCACACACGGGCGGCGGTGAACAGGCCCAGGCACACCACAACGCTCAGGTAGGCCGAGGTGGTCGGGTTGAGGTCTTGTTTGTACCAGTCCTGCAGGTTCTGCGGCAGCAGGTCGGGTATCAGGAAATACCAGATGAACAGCTGAACCAGCAGCGGTACGTTGCGAAACAGTTCCACGTAGCAGGTCGCGATGCCCGATACGATGCGGTTTGGCACGGTGCGCATGACGCCCAGAATGGACCCCAGCAGCAAGGCGATGATCCATGCCACGACGGCGATGGCAATGGTCCAGCCCAAGCCGGCGATGTACCAGTCGAGATAAGTCTCGCTGCCCACGCCGGTGGACTTGAAGAACACGCCCCAGTCCCAGTTGTAATTCATTAGGGTCTCCCCTCGAGATCGATCGATGTACAAGCACCCGCTTGGGGAAGGTCCTTTCCCGCCCGACGGTGAACGCCAGGCACACGCGATCGGCTCGAAAACCGCCAGGTCGAGTGTTCCAAAATTAAAGCCAGCAGGTAGCAACAGACGCCTGAGGGAGGGTTGGCTCCCTCAGGACATAAGCTTAGTCAGGTATCAGATTTTTACGTCAGGCGCTGGCTTGTCGCTTGGGTTGGCGATCAGATCCTTGACCTTGTCGCTCATCGGGAAGTTGAGGTTCAGGCCTTTTGGTGGAATCGGGCTCTCGAACCACTTGCTGTAGATCTTGTTGATCTCGCCGGACTTGTACAGGCCGACGATCGCGTCATCCACGGCCTTCTTGAAGGCTGGGTCGTCTTTGCGAACCATGCAGGCGTAGGCTTCGAAGGACTGTGGAGTACCGGTGATGACCCAGTCGTCCGGCTTCTTGGCCTTGGCTTCTTCACCGGCCAGCAGGGCGTCGTCCATCATGAAGGCAACGGCGCGGCCGCTTTCCAGCATCTGGAAGGATTCGCCGTGGTCCTTGGCGGAGATGACGTTCATGCCCATCTGCTTGTCGGCGTTCATCGCCTTGATGATGCGCTCGGACGTGGTGCCGGCGGTGGTCACGACGTTCTTGCCTTTCAGGTCGGCGAAATCGCTGTAGGACGGCTTGCCTTCCTTGTCTTTCTTGACCAGCAGGCGGGTGCCGATTTCGAAGATATTGACGGTGAAGTCAACCTGCTGGGCGCGTTCGGCGTTGTTGGTGGTGGAGCCGCACTCGATATCCGCGGTGCCGTTCTGGATCAGCGGGATACGGGTTTGCGAGGTGACCAGGTTGTACTTGGTCTTCAGGTCGGGTTTGTTCAGGTCTTTTTTCAGGGCTTCAACGATAGCCAGCTGAATGTCGTGGGAGTAGCCCACGGGTTTGCCCGAACCATCCGCGATATAGGAAAACGGAATGGAGCTGTCGCGGTGAGCGAGAGTGATCGTGCCGGAGTCGTTGATTTTCTTCAGTGTGCCGGTGAGTTCGGCGGCGAAAACTGGAGTGCTGATCAGAGCAGCAGCGATAGCTGCGCCCAGGATATGGGGAACGATGCGCATCAATACTTCCTCGACATTTGTTTTTTTTATGAGACCGGTTGGGACGGCCACGTTTTTATATAAACAGTACTGCGAAAGCCTGTGACGGCTCCTGAGGCGCCTCAGGCAATCGCCTACGAGTGTAGAGCATGAGTCGTGCCAGACCAGAAATAAAAGGTTAACCATATGATTTATATAGAGATTAACTTTGTGTTACGGGTTTTTTCTCCTGTTTGGGTCCGGCAAACCGAATAGGTTGAGCTATGGCGTTCGGAAAACCGAATGGCGGCGTGGGCCTGTATCGCCCATGAAAAAGCCCCGGGAGTGTGGCTCCCGGGGCTTTTGGGTGTGGCTCTGTCAGAACGTATAGTCGGCCGACACCACTGCCGCGCGGCCATCGCCGGGCACTGCCCAACCGTTGTTGCGGATACGGGTGAGGTACTCCTTGTCGAACAGGTTGTTGATGTTCAGCTGCAGGTTCAACTGTTTGTTGACCTTGTAACCGAGCATCGCACGCTGCACCGCATAGCCGGGGGAAGTCGGCGAGTTGGCGGCGCTGACCAGGTACTGCTTGGTTTGCGCCGTAATGCCGTAGCCCACCTGGAAGTCGTAGGGCAGGTCGTACACCGTCCAGATGCTGGCTGCATGTTTGGGGGTGAAGGTCAGCGGCTCGCCTTTCTGCACGTCGATGCCGGTGGTCGCCAGGGTGTAATCGCTGGCGCTGCGCAGCACACGAGTGTTCAGGTAGGTGTAGTTGGCGAAGACTTTCCAGCGGTCAGTAAGTTGGCCGCTCAGGCCCAGCGCCACGCCGTCTGCACGTGCCTTGCCGTCGAGGGTCTGGGTGCCGCTCAGGTTGCTCGGGTCGTTGTCGGCGACTTTATAGTTGGTGCGGTCATTGCGGAAGATCGCGCCCGTCAGCGACAGGGCGTTGTCGAGCAGGTCCCACTTGGTGCCGATCTCATAGCTGACGGCGGTTTCCGGGGAAACATCGCAGTTGTTGGTGGCGATGCTTGAGCTTTTGGCCGGGGTGTAGCAACCCCCATTGACGCTGGCCTGGGACGGCGTCTTGCTGTTGCCGTAGGCGATATAGAGGCTGCCGTTTTCCACCGGTTTGTAGACCAGCGCCAGGCGGTAGGAGGTCAGGTCATCCGCCTGGCCGTAGCGAGTGCCGGGCGTTTCCACGCCAGTGCTGGAATAGGCATTGGTCACCGAGCTGCCGGCGTTGTGCTCGTAACGCAGGCCGCCGTTGATTTCCCACTGTGGGTTGAGCTTGAGCGTGTCGAAGGCATAGGCGGCGCGGTTGTTCAGCGCGCCGTCAATGTGGGCGGCCCGGGTGAAGTTGACGGGGCCGGACCATTCGGAGTTCGGATCGCTGTAGCTGACCGGTGGTGGGACGATGGTGCTGCCGTTGGCGTTGGTCAGCCATTTACCGGTATCCGCCTCGTATTCCTCGCGGCTGATGGCGATGCCGGTCACCAGCGTGTGGTCGATGAACCCGGTGCTGAAGTGGCTGGTGACGTCGGTCTGGTTGGTGAACATCTTGTTCTGGGTGTTGCGCTCGTTACCCAGTGAGCCGCCGCTTGGCTGGAAGTAGCCCGGCTGCAGGCCTGCGGCGCAAGGGGCGCCGGTGATCTGGGTGCCGCTGGCCAGACAGCCGGTCAATGCACCTTCGGGGCCTGAGGCGCGCAGGTCCTGGCGCACCCGCTCGACGCGGGTGAAGTTGCGCACCGAGACGGCGTCGTTGAAGTCGTGTTCGAGCTTCAGGCTGAACGAGTCCGATGTGATTTGCTGGTCATTGATGTTGTGGTAGCCGTAGTAGTCACTCCAACCCACGCCCGGCATGGGCTTGCCGTTGTAGATCGGGATACCGTATTGCGGTGTGTTGTCGTCTTTCTGGTGCTCATAACTGACGGTGACACGTGTCGGCGTTCCCAGGCCAAACGCGATGGAGGGCGCGATGCCCCAGCGTTCGTAATCTTCATAATCGCGGCCAGGCACGTCGTTACCATGGGCCATCAGGTTCAGGCGGAACGCGGTGGTGTCGTTGAGCGTCTGGTTGGTGTCCAGGGTGGTGCGCTTGTAGTTATCGGTGCCGATGCCCGCACTGATGGTGGTTTTGTCGCGTAATTCCGGCTGTTTGCTCACCAGGTTGATGGTGCCACCGACCGCGCCGGAGCCGGAATACACCGAACTTGCGCCGCTGACGACTTCGACCTGCTCCAGGTTGAACGGGTCGGTGCGGCTGTACTGCGCGCTGTCGCGCACGCCGTCCACGTAGATGTCGCCGCTGGCGGAGAAGCCGCGCAGGTTGATGCTGTCGCCATACCCGCTGCCACCTTCGCCGGCCCCGAAGGTGATCCCCGGCACGGTGCTGAGCACGTCGCGCAGGGTCAGCAGGTTCTGGTCATGAATGACTTCCTTGGGCACCACCGTGATGGTCTGCGGCGTGTCGCGCAGGGCCTCGGTGTACTTGGGGGAAGAAGGCGCCACAGGGTTGTAGACGCTCTGGCTCGGGGCCTGGCCTTCGATGCTGGTCGCGCCGAGTTGGATGACCCCTGTGTTGTCTTCTGGTGCGGGCTCCGCCGCGTAACTGAATCCTCCTTGCGCAGCCACTGCCAGGCCCACTGCCGACGCGAGCAAATGCCGCGATGAGAGGGGGGCAGAACTGATGCCGGTAGCCATTGAGTAATCTCTTGTTAGTGTTAGTGAGATGCGATCGTAATTGATAAGCGATCTCAAATGTAATACTTTGTAACCAAATAAATCATGAAACTTTTTGCGGTCCTTGATCGCTACTCGGGGCAGGAATGCAGAGCGCACAGCCAGGCAGCGAGCCCTCGGATATCGGTGATAACCCGCGTGCCTATGTGCGCTGGGTGATGCATGCGGCACAGCTGGGAGATGCCGACGCACAGGCGACCCTGGCCCAGCTGCTGCTCGACGGTCGTGGCGTGCAGAAGGATGAGGCGCTGGGGTTGAGCTGGTTTCGCATCGCTGCGCGGCAGCGTCACCCCATGGCGATCAACATGATCGGGCGCTGCCTGGAGAATGGCTGGGGCTGCGAGGTCGACTTGGAAGACAGTGCGCGGCATTACCGCAAGGCCGCCGATCTGGGGCTGGATTGGGGTTTGTATAACTACGGCCAGTTGCTGACGCGTGGCCGTGGTGTGGAGCGTGACCTTGTCGCGGCATATGAACTGTTCCGCCAGGCTGCGGCCAAGGGGCACGCCAAGTCGATGAACCTGTTGGGTCGGTTCCACCATGAAGGCGTGGTGGTGCCCAAGGATGTTCAACTGGCGCGCCAGTGGTATCAGCGCTCAGCCGAGGCCGGGGATTTCCGCGGGCAATACAACCATGCTGCGGAGCTGGCTCACGACGGCGACGAAGTGCAGGCCTGCCTATGGTTGGAGCGGGCCCTCGCGACGGCCACACCGGGCTTTTTGCAGGCGGCTTATCCCGTGTTGCTGGGCTCAGCCTTCAGCGGGATTCGTGAAATGGGCCTGCGCTATCAGCGTCATCTGCAGGCATGAAAAAGCCCCTGGACCTTTCGGTGCAGGGGCTTTTTTACGTCGGGCTGATCAGGCCGCTTCGATCTTGCCGCGGTTGTGCTCAACCTTGGACAGGTAACGCTGCACGTTCTCCTGCTCCTGCGGCGTGGTGAACAGGCCTAGCTTGCTGCGGCGCCACAGGATGTCCTGGGGCTGAGTGGCCCATTCTTCAGCGCACAGGTAATCGACTTCGCGGGTGTACAGGCCGCCACCGAGGTGGTCACCCATGTCCGCCAGCGATTGCACGCCTTCCAGCAGGCGCCAGGTGCGGCTGCCGTAAGTGGTGGACCAGCGACGGGCAATCTCGCTCGGCACCCAGTCGTATTTGCTACGGATTGCATCGGCCAGGGCTTCTGGCGTGCTCATGTTTTCGCCGCCGGGCAGGGTGGCTGTAGCCGTCCAGCTTGGGCGCATCTGCGTGAAGTAAGGCGCCAGTTGTGCCATCGCCGATTCGGCCAGCTTGCGGTAGGTGGTCAGCTTGCCGCCGAACACCGACAGCAACGGCGCCTCGCCCGAGGTGCCGGACAGCGCCAGGGTGTAGTCGCGAGTCACGGCCGACGGGTTGTCGGACTCGTCGTTGCACAGCGGGCGCACGCCGGAATAGGTGTGCACGATGTCATCGCGGCTCAGTTGTTTCTTGAAGTGCGCGTTGACCACATTGAGCATGTAGTCGGTTTCACCTTCGGTAATCGCCACTTTCGCCGGGTCGCCGGTGTATTCGCGGTCGGTGGTGCCGATGATGGTCAGGTGGTTCAGGTACGGAATGGTGAAGACGATACGCTGGTCTTCGTTCTGCAGGATGTGCGCGTGGGCGCCTTCATACAGCTTCGGTACGATCAGGTGGCTGCCCTGGATCAGACGGATGCCGTAGGGCGAATCCAGCTTCAAGTCATCCTTGATGAACTTGGCCACCCACGGGCCGGCGGCGTTCACCAGCGCTCGGGCGCGGATCGAGAACAGGCTGCCGTCGGCACGTTCCATGTTCATTTCCCACAGGCCTTTGCTGCGGTGTGCGCTGACGCAACGGGTCTGGGTGTGGATGTGCGCACCCTTTTCCCGCGCAGCCATGGCGTTGAGTACTACAAGGCGGGCGTCGTCGACCCAGCAATCGGAGTATTCGAAGCCTTTGGTGATTTCGCTTTTCAGCGGACTGTCGGGGCCGAACTTGAGGCTCTTGGAGCCTTCGAGTTTTTCCCGCTTGCCCAGATGGTCATACAGGAACAGGCCGGCGCGAATCATCCATGCCGGACGCAGGTGCGGGCGGTGGGGCAATACAAAGCGCATCTGCTTGACGATGTGCGGGGCCTTGGCCAACAGCACCTCACGTTCAGCCAGGGCTTCGCGCACCAGGCGGAATTCGTAATGCTCCAGGTAACGCAGGCCACCGTGGATCAGCTTGCTGCTCGCGGAGGAAGTGTGGCTGGCCAGGTCGTCCTTTTCGCAAAGGAATACCGACAAACCGCGACCGGCTGCGTCTGCTGCAATCCCGACGCCATTGATCCCGCCACCGATAACGGCGACGTCATAGACTTCGGCAAGCGGTGGGGCAGGCAAGGTAGAAGGGTTCATCGGCTGGCCTCGCAATCTTTTTCGTATTGGAATTCGAACATAAATGTTCATTTGCGAAAATGGTAGCTTATAAACGCAGGTACAGCCAGCCCGCTTCGATTGAAAATACTGATCGAAGGGCGAAGAAAGGAAAATTTGTGAACATCAGGGGGCAGGACACCCCCTGTATAGGCTTACACCACTTCCAGCCGAATCTTGTGCTGATTCAGCAACTGCACCAGTGCCGGGACCGGCTGCTGATCGGTGACTAAACAATCAATCAAACTGATGGGTCCCAGGCGAATCATGGCGTTGCGCCCGAATTTGCTGGAGTCCGCCGCCAGGATCACCTTGCGCGCATTGGCAATGATCGCCTGGGAAACCCGTACTTCCTGATAATCGAAGTCCAGAAGGCTGCCGTCTTCATCGATACCGCTGATGCCCACCAAGGCGAAATCGACCTTGAACTGGTTGATGAAATCAACGCTGGCCTGGCCTACCACACCGCCATCCCGGCGCACGTTGCCGCCGGTCAGGAGTACGTCGAAGTCGTCTTTGGCACTCAGCATCATGGCGACGTTGAGGTTATTGGTGATGATTTTCAGGTGGCTGTGGTTAAGCAGCGCACGCGCGATCGATTCGGTGGTGGTACCGATGTTGATAAACAGCGAGGCGTGATCGGGGATTTGCGCGGCGATGGCTTCGCCGATGCGCTGTTTTTCGTCGCGCATCTGGTCGGCACGCATGGCGTACGCGGTGTTTTCAACGCTGGAATCATAGGCTGCGCCGCCATGGTAGCGGCGCAACAGATTGGCTTCCGCCAGTTGATTGATATCGCGGCGGATGGTTTGCGGGGTGACAACGAAGAGCTGCGCCATTTCCTCGATACTCACATAGCCGCGTTCGCGAACCAGTTCGAGGATTTGTTGCTGGCGGGGAGGCAGATTCATGGTGCGTCCTTTGGGCTGCCGTAAAAAGTGGCCCATGATGACGCAGGAATCTGCTCCCTGCCAGTTACAACCCTATGCGCGTCCGGCGCTTGGCTTATTCAGCGCCTTCGTGGGGTTCCCAGTCGCGGGTGCGGCTGACTGCTTTCTGCCAGCCGGCGTAGAGTTTTTCCTTCGCTGCTTCTTCCAACTGAGGTTCGAATTGACGCTCGATTACCGCCTTGCCACGCAGTTCGTCCAGGCTGCCCCAGAAACCGCACGCCAGGCCGGCCAGGTAGGCGGCGCCCAACGCGGTGGTTTCGCGCATTTGTGGGCGTTCAACCTGGGTACCGAGGATGTCGGCCTGGAACTGCATCAGGAAGTTGTTGGCGACCGCGCCACCGTCTACCCGCAGGGATTTGAGGCGTTCGCCGGAATCCTGCTGCATGGCATCGAGTACGTCACGGGTCTGGTAGGCAATCGACTCCAGGGCTGCACGGATGATGTGATCCACGCGTACGCCACGGGTCAGTCCGAACAGCGCGCCACGGGCATACGGGTCCCAGTACGGAGCGCCCAGGCCGGTGAAGGCTGGCACCAGGTACACGCCGTTGCTGTCCTTGACCTTGCCGGCGAAGTATTCGGTGTCGGTGGCATCGGCGATGATCTTCAACTCATCACGCAGCCATTGCACGGTGGAACCGCCGTTGAACACGGCGCCTTCCAGGGCGTAGGCCACTTCGCCACGCGGGCCGCAGGCGATGGTGGTGAGCATGCCGTGCTTGGATTTCACCGCCTTGTCGCCGGTGTTCATCAGCAGGAAGCAGCCGGTGCCGTAGGTGTTTTTCGCCTGGCCCGGTTCTACGCACATTTGGCCAAACAGCGCCGCCTGCTGGTCACCGGCGATACCGCCGATGGCGATACCGCTTTTGGTGCGACCATAGATTTCCGAGGAAGACTTCACTTCCGGCAGCATTTCGCGCGGCACGTCGAGAATCTCCAGCATCTTGGCATCCCACTCCAGCGTGTGGATGTTGAAGAGCATGGTGCGCGAGGCGTTGGTGTAGTCGGTGACGTGGGTCTTGCCGCCGGTAAATTTCCAGATCAGCCAGCTGTCGATGGTGCCGAACAGCAGCTCGCCGTTACGCGCACGTTCGCGACTGCCTTCGACGTTGTCGAGGATCCACTTGAGCTTGGTGCCGGAGAAGTACGGATCGGTGACCAGGCCGGTGGTGTCGTTGATGTATTGTTCGTGGCCGTCGCGCTTGAGCTGCTGGCAGATCTCGGTGCTGCGGCGGCATTGCCAGACGATCGCGTTGTAGATCGGGCGGCCGGTGATTTTGTCCCAGACCACGGTGGTTTCACGCTGGTTGGTGATACCGATGGCCGCGACCTGGTCATGGTGCAGGCCGGCTTGTGCCAGGGCCTCGACCATCACCGCGCTCTGGGTAGCGAAAATCTCCATCGGGTCATGTTCGACCCAGCCGGCTTGCGGGTAATGCTGAGTGAATTCACGCTGGGCGGTGCAGACCACGTTGGCGTCACGATCGAAGATGATCGCCCGGGAACTGGTGGTGCCCTGATCGAGGGCAATGATGTAGTTCTTATTCTGAATGTCGGTCATGTCGATTGCCTTGGACGGAGAATAGGGAAGTCAGTAAACAGCCTGGGCCGCAAAAGGGCAGTACGGTCCAGGCTATCGCATCAGGAAGTACGGGTTTTGGCGGTGGCAGCCGCTTCGGTTGCATCAGTTGTAGCAGGTGCGGCGCTGGGCAGGTGACGGGCAATCAGCCCGCGATAGGCGGCAGCACCGAGGCAGGCGCCGACAATCGGCGCAAAGATCGGAATCAGGAAGTAAGGAATGTCGCGCCCGCCAGTGAAAGCCATTTCACCCCAACCGGCGAAAAAGGTCATCAGCTTGGGGCCGAAGTCACGGGCCGGGTTCATCGCAAAGCCGGTCAGCGGGCCCATGGCACTGCCGATCACGGCAATCAGCAAACCAATCAGCAGCGGCGCCAACGGGCCGCGGGGCAGGCCGTTGTTGTCATCGGTCAGGGCCATGATCACGCCCATCAGGATCGCGGTGATGACCATTTCCACCAGGAACGCCTGGGCCGTGCCCAGCAGCGGATGCGGGTAGGTGGAGAACACCGACGCCAATTCCAGGCTGGCCTGGGTGCCGCGAATCATGTGGTGAGTTTGTTCGTAATCGAAAAACAGGTTGCTGTAGAGCGTGTAAACCAACGCGGCCGAACAGAAGGCCCCGGCGACCTGGGCGATGATGTAGAACGGCAGTTTGCGCTTGTCGAAATCGGCAAAGATGCACAGCGCGATACTGACCGCCGGATTCAGGTGAGCCCCGGAAATACCGGCGCTCAGGTAGATCGCCATGCTGACGCCGATCCCCCAGATGATACTGATTTCCCACAACCCAAAGCTGGCACCCGCGACCTTGAGCGCAGCAACACATCCGGTACCGAAGAAGATCAGCAACGCAGTGCCCAGGAATTCGGCCATGCATTGACTTGAAAGTGAAGGCTGTTGAAGAGCAGTTGTCATGGAAAACCTCTGTTTTTGTTGTTGTCTGGCGTTTTGCCGCAACGGGCAATCGGCGATTTTCACCGTGGCGAGGATCCCCATCCTGTTCGCGGCTTACTGCTGTGAATCCGTAGGTGCATTCCTACAGTATTCGTAAACGAAAAAATATAGACAAGAATGACGGCTGTCAAAGGTCGAAAGTGAACGATCGGTCATTTTGTAATTATTGGTGTGATGAATGATCGTGCCGTGGGCGCGGGAAGCGGCAGGGAAGGTGCGCGTGAGCGGGTGGCAGAGGGCTTCGGACTAGAGCCTTTTGCTTGTTGTTGGCCTAGAATTGGCTGTCTGTTTTTTCACCTTTTTGCCAAGCCTGGAGCCCACATGACGCCCGCATTGGACCTGTTGAAAAAAGTTCGCGCCGAACATCGAATTCACAGTTACGAACATGACCCCAAGGCAGCGTCCTATGGTCTGGAGGCCGCGGAAAAATTGGGCCTGGACCCGGCGCAGGTGTTCAAGACCCTGCTGGCCAGCAGTGAAAAAGCCGAGCTGTTGGTGGCGGTTGTGCCGGTCGTCGGAAGTTTGGATTTAAAGGCGTTGGCGCAGGCGGCAGGGGTAAAAAAGGTCGAGATGGCAGACCCGGCAGCGGCGCAACGGGCCACCGGTTACTTGTTGGGCGGCATCAGCCCGCTGGGGCAGAAGAAACGCCTGCGCACCTTCATCGATGTGACGGCGCAGTCGTTTCCGACAATTTTTATCAGTGCGGGGAGAAGGGGGCTTGAGGTGGAGTTGGCAGCGACAGTGCTGGCCGAACACACCCAGGCCAAGTTCGCGGAAATTGGCCGGGCGTGATGCGTTGACGTCAGGAGGCGGTGCTGTAGCGGCGAACGCCTGACTCAACCTGAGGGATTTGTGCTGCGGTGCTGCCTGAGGCCTGGAACAACACCAGGTGCTCGGCTGCCACGCGAATGCCCACGTCGGCACCGACCTGGTGATCGGCGTGGCTGGGGAAGATCGACTCCAACTGAGCGCCTGTCGGCAGCTGCAAGCGATACAGGGTCGACGCGCCGAGGAACGTCTTGCCGACAATCCGCGCCTTCAAGGCGCTGTCCGGTGCATAAACGATGTCGTCCGGGCGCAGCAACACATCCACCGCGCCGCCGGTTGGCCAGGTGTAGGCACGATTGCCGCGCAACTCCCCCAGTTCGGTGGTAACCGATTCCGGCGTGTTCAACTGCCCGCGAATGAAGTAACCCTGGCCAATGAAGCTGGCGACAAAGGGTGTCAGCGGTTCGTGATAGAGGTTGTAGGGCGTATCCCACTGCTCCAGGCGACCCTCCTTGAACACGCCGACATGGTCACTCACTGCGAAGGCTTCTTCCTGGTCGTGGGTCACCAGAATCGCACTGGTGCCCCGCGCCTTGAGGATATCGCGTACTTCGTGGCTGAGTTTGCGCCGCAGTTCGCCGTCGAGGTTGGAGAAGGGTTCGTCCAGCAGCAACAATTGCGGTTCCGGCGCCAGGGCGCGAGCTAGGGCGACGCGTTGCTGCTGGCCGCCCGAGAGTTCGTGGGGGAAGCGCTTGCCGAGGTTCTTCAGGTTCACCAGTTCTAGCAATTCAGCGACCACACGCTCTTTTTGCGGGTGCTTGCGAATGCCGAAGGCGATGTTGTCAGCCACGCTGAGGTGTGGAAACAGCGCGTAGTCCTGGAACACCATGCCGATCCGACGTTTCTCCGGGGCCAGTGTGAAACCGGCGCTGGAAATGACTTCGCCTGCCAGGCTGATCTCGCCTTCATGCACCGGCTCAAACCCGGCAATCGCTCGCAGGGTGGTGGTCTTGCCGCAGCCCGAGGAGCCCAGCAGGCAACCGATGTCGCCGGCGTTGAGGTGCAGATTGAGGTTCTGCACCACCCGTTGGTCTTGATAGCCGCATGCCAGATTGCGCAGGTTCAGCAGTAGTGGCTGGCTCATGCAGGACGGTACGCCGGCGCAACCAGAAACTCGAGCAGGGCTTTTTGTGCGTGCAGGCGGTTTTCCGCCTGGGCCCAGGCTACTGAACGTTGATCGTCCAGCAGGTCGAGACTGATTTCTTCGCCACGGTGGGCGGGCAGGCAGTGCATGAACAGCACGTCCGGCGCGGCCAGGTCGAGCAGGGCGCGGGTGACCTGGAACGGGGCGAAGAGCTTGAGGCGCTTGGCGGTTTCCTCTTCCTGGCCCATGGAGGTCCACACGTCGGTGCTCACCAGGTGTGCGCCGATGACCGCCTCACGCGGGTCGCGGACGATGGTCACGCGGTCGCCGGCCTGGGCCAGGAAACGTGCATCCGGCTCGTAGCCTTCAGGGCAGGCAACGCGCAATTTGAAGTCGAACTGGATCGCCGCTTCTATATAGCTGTTGCACATGTTGTTGCCGTCGCCGATCCAGGCCACGGTCTTGCCCTGGATCGAGCCGCGCTGTTCGAGGAAGGTTTGCATGTCGGCCAGCAACTGGCAGGGGTGCAGGTCATCGGACAGGCCGTTGATCACGGGCACTCGGGAGTTGGCGGCAAATTCGGTCAGGGTGCTGTGGGCGAAGGTACGGATCATCACCGCATCCAGCATGCTCGACATCACGATCGCGCAATCGCTGATCGGCTCGCCACGGCCCAGTTGGGTATCGCGAGGTGACAGGAAGATAGCCTGGCCGCCGAGCTGAATCATGCCGGCTTCGAAAGACACGCGGGTGCGGGTGGACGACTTCTCGAAAATCATCCCGAGCACGCGGCCTTTCAAAGGCTCGAACAGTACGCCGCGGTTACGCAGGTCTTTAAGCTCAATGCCTCGACGGAGCACGCTGACCAGCTCTTCGGGCGTGCAATCCATCAGGGAGAGAAAGTGCCTTGCGCTCATCATTAACTACCTTTTTGCAACAGACCGCAGATACTCAAAGCCTGGTTTATTTTGAAAACGGGCGAGACCTGCGGCGAAAGCCGCACGGGGCGACGAAATAGGGGAAGGCGCGATCTTATAATTAAATGTCGCGTCTTACCAATAGGGCTACAGTTTTTAGGGGAGTTCAAGGACGCGGGGAGGGCGCTTTTGAAGCCTGTTTCCTGACAGCAGCGGGTCATTTGTACACTGGCGCTGCGCCACATTGCAATGCGTGAGGGCAGGCTGAGGCCGGGCTGCGTCGGTTTCAGCGGGCTGCCGGAAGCTTCTGAAACATTTCCTGATGTTTCCTCATGGCCTGGCCTGATGCCGCTCGATTCACACGACGAACGTTGCTGGCGCTGCTGCCCCCGGCGGGCCATAGTTTTCGTCCGAAGTGCCTAGCCCACAATAAAAGAGACTGGCCATGACCAAGACTCTCCACCACCGTGCCTGCCATCTGTGCGAAGCCATCTGCGGCCTCACACTGGAAACTACCCAGGGCGAAGACGCAAGCCTGGCGATCACCTCGATCAAGGGCGACCCCCTGGATACGTTCAGCCGTGGCCATATCTGCCCCAAGGCCGTGGCCCTGCAAGACATCCAGAATGACCCGGACCGCCTGCACCAGCCCATGTTGCGGGTGGGCAGCGAATGGCAGCCGATCCCGTGGGAAGACGCCTTTGTACTTGTAGCCGAGCGCCTGGCCGCGATTCAAGCGCGTCACGGGCAGAATGCTGTGGCGGTGTACCAGGGCAATCCGAGCGTGCACAACTATGGCCTGATGACCCACAGCAACTACTTCCTTGGCCAGCTGAAGACCCGCAATCGTTTTTCCGCCACCTCGGTGGACCAGTTACCCCACCACCTCACCAGCCACCTGATGTACGGCCACGGCCTGTTGCTGCCGATCCCGGACATCGACCATACCGATTTCATGCTGATCCTCGGCGGCAACCCGTTGGCGTCCAACGGCAGCATCATGACCGTGCCGGATGTGGAGAAACGCCTGAAGGCCATCCAGGCTCGCGGCGGTAAAGTCGTGGTGGTTGATCCGCGCCGCAGCGAGACGGCGGCGATGGCCGACCAGCATCTGTTCGTGCGCCCGGGCGGCGATGCGGCGTTATTGTTCGGATTGCTCAATACACTGTTTGCCGAGAACCTGACCCGTGACAGTCACCTGCCGGTGGACGGCCTGGATGACGTGCGCCACGCCGTGGCCGGATTCACCGCCGAGGCCATGAGCCGTCAATGTGCGGTACCCGCCGAGCAGATCCGCCAGTTGGCCCGGGACTTTGCGGCGGCTGAAAGGGCTGTGTGTTATGGCCGCATGGGCGTTTCGACCCAGGCGTTCGGCACGCTGTGCCATTGGCTGGTGCAGTTGATCAACCTGGTGACCGGTAATCTGGATCGAGTCGGCGGGGCCTTGTGCACTACGCCGGCCGTCGACCTGGTGGCCTCGACTTCCGGCGGGCATTTCAATCGCTGGCAAAGCCGGGTTTCCGGGCGACCCGAGTACGGGGGCGAGTTGCCGGTGTCGGCGCTGGCTGAAGAAATGCTCACTGAGGGTGAAGGACAAATCCGTGCGCTGGTGACGGTGGCGGGCAATCCGGTGCTCTCCACGCCTAACGGCCGGCAGTTGGAACAGGCGCTGGATGGCCTGGAGTTCATGGTCAGCATCGACCTGTATATCAACGAGACCACGCGTTACGCCGACCTGATCCTGCCGTCCACCTCGGCCCTGGAAAACGATCACTACGACACCACCTTCAATATGTTCGCGGTACGTAACGTCACCCGTTTCAATCGCGCCATCCTGCCGAAACCCGAGGGTGCGTTGCATGACTGGGAAATCTTCGTCGGCCTGGCCCGGGCGTTTGCCGAGAAGACGGGTAATACACTCAAACCGACGATGCCGCCTGCGCAGATGATCGACTTCGGGCTGCGGGCCGGGCCTTATGGCGACAGGTTGTCCATTGCCGCGCTGGCCGATCACCCTCATGGCCTGGACCTCGGGCCGCTGAAACCCAACCTCGCAGGCCGCCTGAAAACCGCCAATGGCCATCTGCAGGCCGCACCATCGGTAATCGTCGCCGACCTGGCGCGCTTTGCCGCGCAGCCGGTGCCCGAGGTGAATGAGTTGCTGCTGATCGGCCGCCGGCATGTGCGCAGCAACAACTCCTGGATGCATAACTACCACCGGCTGGTGAAGGGCAAGCCTCGCCATCAACTGCTGATGCATCCGGATGACCTTGCCCATCGCCAGTTGACTGACGGGCAGCGGGTACGGGTCAGCTCGCGGATCGGCATGATCGAGGTGGAAGTGTTGGCCAGTCTCGACATGATGCCCGGCGTGGTCAGCCTGCCTCACGGTTGGGGCCACGGCCGCCCTGGCGTGCAGATGACCATCGCCAGCGGGCAGCCGGGGGCGAGCGCGAATGACCTGACGGATGAGCGGCAACTGGATGAGCTGTCGGGCAACGCAGCGTTGAACGGCGTGCCGGTGCAGGTGGCGGCGGCGTAAGGATTGTCTGTCGGGGAGTCCGAGCGTCACGCTGGGGTTTGCGTTACAATGCGCCACCGTGCCGACCCATGAGTCGGAAAGTTCCAGCCGAGGTGTTCCATGGATATCATCGAAACGATCAAAGAGCAGATTGCCAACAACACTATTCTGCTTTACATGAAGGGCGCCCCTAACGCTCCCCAGTGTGGCTTCTCCGCAAAGGCTTCCCAGGCAATCATGCAATGTGGCGAGAAGTTCGCCTACGTGGATATCCTGCAGAACCCGGAAATCCGCGCCAACCTGCCGAAGTACGCCAACTGGCCAACCTTCCCGCAGCTGTGGGTTGCCGGTGAGCTGGTCGGCGGTAGCGACATCATCACCGAAATGGCGGCTGATGGTTCGTTGCAGGCACTGATCAAAGACGCAGCGGCCAAAGCAGCTGCGAAGACCGAAGCCTGATTTGTTTTAGGCCGCGGCAATAAAAAGCCCCGCTTCTCGAAAGAGAGCGGGGCTTTTTAGTGGCCGGGAATTGAAGGGTTATTCACCCATCTGCGATTGCAGGTAATTCTCGATAGTCACTTTGTCGATCAGGCCGATTTGGGTTTCCAGCCAGTCGATGTGTTCTTCCTGGTCTTCAAGGATATCTTCCAGCAGTTCACGGCTGCCGAAGTCGCCCTTGGATTCGCAATGAGCAATGGCGGCCTTCAGGTCGGTGTGGCTCTTGCGCTCGAAGTTCAGGTCGCAGTTGATCATTTCCTGGGTGTGCTCGCCGATGTTCAGCTTGCCCAGGTCCTGCACGTTCGGCAGGCCTTCCAGGAACAGGATGCGCTTGATCAGCGCGTCAGCGTCCTTCATGGCCTTGATGGATTCTTTGTATTCACGCTTGCCCAGCTTTTCCAGGCCCCAATCGTCATACATGCGCGCATGCAGGAAGTACTGATTGATCGCGACCAGTTCATTGGCAAGGATTTTGTTGAGTTGCTGGATGACTGTGATGTCGCCTTTCATGATTGGGGTCCTGCCCTGTATTCGCTGTATATAAGGCGGAGTTTGAGCTGCGCATTTACTACTGTCAAACCTAAGTTATTGAATAATAAATGAAAATTAATCGGAATAAGAATGTTTGTGTTCCGCGTCTTGGCGCTAACTGTTTGAATTTCGGGCATAAAAAAACCGGACACTAAGTCCGGTTCTTTAAAACACGCTGATTAAGCGTGTGTAAATTCTGCTGAGTAGGGGATCGCAGCCTGGGCAGTTTGCAGCTGCGTCAGGGTTTCCCGTACCACTTGCTTGGCGAGGCAGGCGCATTTGCCGCATTGGCTGGCAACGCCGGTGGTTTCACGTACTTCCTTGTAGCTGCAGCAACCTTCGTAGATTGCTTCGCGGATTTGTCCGTCGGTGACGCCAGTGCAAAGGCAGACATACATAAGGGAGAACCATCGCGGTTTAAGGCTTAAGTGCGACGGATCTTAATGTTAACGAGAATGATTGTCAAAGTAGTTTCTCAAGCCTTGGTGTTTGCACGCGGCTTCACTGACGAACGGCTTTTTTCCGGTATGATGGTCGGTCTTCACGAAGCGTGATCACGTCACAGGCCTGTCTTTTAGCTGCGGCACACTGGGACGGATCCTTTTACTTCAGTCACCACCATCAGGAGATACCCAATGAGCGTACTCGTCGGCAAACAAGCCCCGGATTTCGACGTACCCGCCGTCCTCGGCAATGGCGAAATCGTAGACAGCTTCAAACTGTCTGAAGCCATCAAAGGCAAATACGGCCTGGTGTTCTTCTACCCGCTGGACTTCACCTTCGTCTGCCCATCGGAGCTGATCGCCCTGGATCACCGCATGGACGATTTCAAGGCGCGTAATGTTGAAGTGGTTGCCGTTTCCATCGACTCCCATTTCACCCACAACGCCTGGCGCAACACCGCTATCAATGATGGCGGCATCGGCAAAGTCAAATACACCATGGCTGCCGACATGAAGCACGACATCGCCAAGGCCTACGACGTTGAGTCCGAAGGCGGCGTGGCATTCCGTGGCGCGTTCCTGATCGACGACAAGGGCGTTGTACGCTCGCAGATCATCAACGACCTGCCGCTGGGCCGTAACATGGAAGAGCTGATCCGTCTGGTCGACGCCCTGCAATTCCACGAAGAGCACGGCGAAGTTTGCCCTGCCAACTGGAAAAAAGGCGACAAGGGCATGAACGCTTCGCCAGAAGGCGTTGCGGCTTACCTGACCGAGAACGCTGGCAAGCTGTAAGCCACGTTCGAAGCAAAAAAAACCGGCCTGAGAAGGCCGGTTTTTTTATGTGCGGGATTTGGCTTCAGTCGCCGAAGTCTTCCCAGCCGCCCATCTGTTTCCAACGGTTGACGATGCCGCAGAACAGCTCGGCGGTCTTCTCGGTGTCGTAGCGGGCCGAGTGGGCCTCACGACCGTCGAAGTCGATACCGGCAGCCTGGCAGGCCTTCGCCAGCACGGTCTGGCCATAGGCCAAACCGGCCAGGGTCGCAGTGTCGAAGCTGGAGAACGGGTGAAACGGGTTGCGTTTCATGTCCAGGCGCGCCACGGCGGCGTTGAGGAAGCCCAGGTCGAAGCTGCTGTTGTGGCCCACCAGGATCGCGCGTTTGCAGCCATTGGCCTTCAGGGCCTTGCGTACGCCACGGAAGATGTCGGTCAGCGCCGCTTCTTCACTGACGGCCATGCGCAGTGGGTGATCAAGCTTGATCCCGGTGAACTCCAGGGCCGCCGCTTCGATGTTGGCGCCTTCGAACGGCTCGACGCGGAAGAAGTGGGTGTGTTCCGGGAACACGAAACCCTGTTCATCCATGCCGATGGTCGTGGCGGCGATTTCCAGCAACGCATCAGTGGCGCAATTGAAACCGCCGGTTTCTACGTCGATGACAACGGGCAGGTAGCCACGGAAACGCTCGGCCATCGGGTGACGGGAACCGCCACCACCGCCGCCGTGTTCCTGGTCGTCGTCGTAATGGTCTTCACTCACGGGTGTTCCTCCAGCAGGCGCCAGCGCAGTGTTTCACCGGCGCGCAGCGGGATAACGGTCAGCTCGCCAAACGGCAGGCTGGTGGGGGCGGTCCAGTCTTCACGGACCAGGGTAATGCGGTCGGTATTCGCCGGCAGGCCATAGAAACGCGGGCCGTTGAGGCTGGCGAACCCTTCAAGCTTGTCCAGGGCGTTGCGTTGTTCGAACGCTTCGGCATACAACTCGATCGCCGCATAGGCGGTATAGCAACCGGCACAACCACACGCGGCTTCCTTGGCGTGTTGGGCGTGAGGTGCAGAGTCGGTACCGAGGAAAAATTTCTCGCTGCCACTGGTGGCGGCATCGAGCAGCGCTACCTGGTGCGTGTTGCGCTTGAGAATCGGCAGGCAATAGAAGTGCGGCCGAATCCCGCCCACCAGCATGTGGTTGCGGTTGTACAGCAGGTGATGCGCGGTGATGGTCGCGCCGACGTTGGCCGAAGCCTCGGTGACGAACTGCACGGCATCGGCGGTGGTGATGTGCTCGAACACCACCTTGAGGGTCGGGAACAGCTCGACAACTCGGCGCATGTGCTCGTCGATGAAGATCTTTTCACGATCGAACACATCGACATCGCCACGGGTGACTTCACCGTGGATCAGCAACGGCATGCCCACTTCGGCCATGGCTTCGATGGCCGGCAGGATCTTGTCGATACTGGTGACGCCGGAATCGGAGTTGGTGGTCGCGCCGGCCGGGTACAGCTTGGCGGCGTGCACGAAACCACTGGCCTTGGCCTGGCGGATTTCTTCGGGCTGGGTGCGGTCGGTCAGGTACAGCACCATCAACGGTTCGAAGCGGCTGCCGGCCGGTCGTGCAGCGAGAATGCGCTGGCGATAGGCGTCGGCTTCCGCGGCGTTACGCACCGGAGGTACCAGGTTAGGCATGATGATGGCGCGGCCAAACGTGCGCGCTACATCGGCCACGGTTTGGGGCAACGCAGCACCATCGCGAAGATGAATATGCCAGTCGTCGGGACGCAGCAGGGTCAGGCGGTCGGACATTGGGGATTCCAGGCGGGTCAATCTGGTGGGAATGCTACCGGAAAAGACTCTTGCAGGCACTCGCTATCAAGTTTTGCAGGATGCGACCGATATCCCTGGGTATGCCTTAACGATGTATGACGCCTTGATGTGTTGTAGAAACCAGTGGAGCCTCCCGTGCGCCAGCATTATCTAGCCCTGCTCAGTGTGTTCGCCAGCCTGCCCGCGATGGCCCTCACGTTCCAGACACGTCTGGAGAATATTGAGTGGAAAGTGGAGGGCGATAAATTCGAGTGCCGCTTGACCCAGCCGATCACCGATTTCGGCTCGGGCGAGTTCGTGCGCCGGGCCGGCGAGCAGGCGACGTTTCGCCTGAAAGCCTTTAACGGCTCGTTGGGTGCCGGTTCCGCAACCCTGTTGGCGGCGGCTGCGCCGTGGCAGCCGGGGCGTGGCGATATCAACCTGGGGGCGGTGCGTGTCGGCAGTGGCGATGTGCTGTTCAACAGCTCCCAGGCCCAGGCCGGGCGTTTGTTTACCGGCCTGCTCGAAGGGCGCAGCCCGACGGTGCGCCACTATAGCCGCGACGGCGGTTACTCCGAGATCCGCCTGCTGCCGGCGAAATTCAGCAAGGCCTACAACGACTACCAACTCTGCACCACCAAGCTGCTGCCGATGAATTTCGAGCAGGTCAAACAGACCGAGGTGGGTTTCCCGGGTGGCGGCATCGAACTGGACGCGGCGGCCAGGAAAAAGCTCTCGGTGATTCTCGAATTCATGAAAGCCGACCCGACGGTTAACCACGTCGAGTTGAATGGCCACTCCGACAACAGCGGCAATCGCCTGACCAATCGCGACGTTTCGCGGCGTCGTGCATTGGCGGTGATGGACTACTTCAAGGCCAATGGCATCCAGGAATCGCAGATTACCCTGCGCTTTCATGGCGAAAGCTATCCGCTGGCGCCGAACACCAACGCGGCCAACCGGGCGAAAAACCGCCGGGTGAATATTCAGCTCGAACGGGTGGCAGCCCCCGAGAAACCGGCGCCCCAGGCCAAGGCGCCAGGCAACGCTGCCGCCACCTCATAAGGTGCGGCGTTTCGTCGCCCGCTCGACATAATCTGTCGCTTTATCTTCATTTGCTGTCGCGCCTCTGTAATTTCACGGTTTTGGTCGGTAGAATCGACGCCTTTCCGTACAACCCCGTGGAGTGATGGCATGGCCGACGTAAACAAGGTCGTTCTCGCGTATTCCGGCGGCCTGGACACTTCGGTGATCCTCAAGTGGCTGCAGGATACTTATAACTGTGAAGTGGTGACCTTCACCGCTGACCTGGGTCAGGGCGAAGAGGTCGAACCTGCACGTGCCAAGGCGCAAGCCATGGGCGTGAAAGAGATCTACATTGACGACCTGCGCGAAGAGTTCGTCCGCGATTTCGTTTTCCCGATGTTTCGCGCCAACACTGTCTACGAAGGCGAGTACCTGCTGGGTACTTCCATCGCACGTCCGCTGATCGCCAAGCGCCTGATCGAAATCGCCAACGAAACCGGCGCTGACGCCATTTCCCATGGCGCCACCGGCAAGGGCAACGACCAGGTGCGTTTCGAACTGGGCGCCTACGCCTTGAAGCCAGGCGTAAAAGTGATTGCTCCGTGGCGTGAATGGGACCTGCTGTCCCGTGAAAAGCTGATGGACTACGCCGAAAAGCACGCGATCCCGATCGAGCGTCATGGCAAGAAGAAGTCCCCGTACTCGATGGACGCCAACTTGCTGCACATCTCCTATGAAGGCGGCGTGCTGGAAGACACCTGGACCGAGCACGAAGAAGACATGTGGAAATGGACCGTCTCCCCGGAGAACGCTCCTGACAAGGCCCAGTACCTGGAACTGACCTACCGCAACGGCGACATCGTCGCGCTGGACGGCGTCGAAATGACCCCGGCCACCGTACTGGCGACCTTGAACCGTATCGGTGGCGAACACGGTATCGGCCGCCTCGACATCGTCGAGAACCGTTACGTGGGCATGAAGTCCCGTGGTTGCTACGAAACCCCGGGCGGCACCATCATGCTGCGCGCTCACCGCGCCATTGAGTCCATCACCCTGGACCGTGAAGTGGCTCACCTCAAAGACGAGTTGATGCCCAAGTACGCCAGCCTGATCTACACCGGCTACTGGTGGAGCCCTGAGCGTCTGATGCTGCAACAGATGATCGACGCTTCCCAGGTCCACGTGAACGGCGTTGTGCGCCTGAAGCTGTACAAGGGCAATGTGATCGTGACCGGTCGCAAGTCCGATGAGTCGCTGTTCGACGCCAACATCGCCACTTTTGAAGAAGATGGCGGCGCCTACAACCAGGCAGACGCGGCAGGCTTCATCAAGCTGAACGCGTTGCGCATGCGCATTGCGGCCAACAAAGGTCGCAAGTTGTTCTGAGTGTTGTAAGTTGCAATGAAAAATGGCCCCTCAAGGGGCCATTTTTTTTGGTTGAAAATACATCCGGAATCATCGGGCGCGCGCCTGTGTTTATTGTTCGCTTCGAAAAAGTTCAGGTACTCCAGGAGATGATCTGGAGTGTTTATATTTTTACGGGGGCAATGTTTATTAATTTCGCTCGATAAGTGATGCATTGTTGAAAGTGAGATTTTTTCTTGTAGGCAGGAACTATGTACTACAGAAAATTCACTCAGAAATGTACCGCGAATATGTCAGATGCTGACATGCCTGTAGGATTTATGGAGCGTTAGTAATTATGTCGAATGGAACTTTTAAAAACCCGATTTCCCTCCGGGTTCACAGGTCTTCTGACAGCGCACAAGGGGCATTTCCTGAAACTTGTGTACGGCGCGTTTACCCGGGCCCGCGTAATCCTGGGAATTTTCACTCAAAATATGTTTGTGCTCGGAAAGTTCTGAAAGCCCCAACAAAACTGAATAGCTCCGATCTGGCGTTTTTTTGTAGGTTAAATCCTATGTCTTTGTGGGTTAGGTCTCTGCTTGCTGTTGCTTGGGGGGGAGCGCTATGCCAAGCGAGAAACGACTAGGCTATTGTGCTTACTCTTAATAATTCGAACAGCGAAATTGGACTTGCCCATGAATAAAGTGCTGATCGTGGATGATCATCCCGTCATTCGTCTTGCTGTGCGTATGCTAATGGAACGTCATAGTTATGAGGTCGTTGCCGAGACCGATAACGGTGTCGATGCCTTGCAACTTGCGCGCGAGCATATGCCGGACATTGTCATACTGGATATTGGAATTCCCAAACTCGATGGCCTGGAAGTTATATGCCGGCTGTCATCAACCAAACAGGCACATCCCTTCAAGGTGCTGGTGCTGACGTCCCAGGCGCCCGGGCATTTCTCGATGCGGTGCATGCAGGCGGGTGCTGCCGGCTACGTGTGCAAGCAACAGGATCTCACCGAGCTGTTGAGCGCGGTCAAGGCGGTGCTGTGCGGGTACAGCTACTTCCCCAACCAGGCGTTGAACTCGGTGCGCTCCACAATGGGTAACGCCAGCGAAGCGGACATGGTCGAGCGCCTGTCCGGCCGGGAGATGATGGTGTTGCAGCAGTTGGCCCGCGGCAAGACCAACAAGGAGATCGCCGATGGCATGTTCCTGAGCAACAAGACTGTGAGCACCTACAAGACCCGCTTGCTGCTCAAGCTCAACGCCCGCTCGCTGGTGGACTTGATCGAGCTGGCCCAGCGAAACGGCCTGGTGTAGGCCGGCCTCACATTTACATCCAGTCAGAAAAAAGCCTCCGCAAGGGAGGCTTCTGTTTATCGTTGGATCGATTAGAGATCGAAGTCGTAATCGGCCAACTGTTTTTGCAAGCGCCGCTCTTCCAGAAGGTTGTCGATGGTGCGGCGTTTGCTCAAATTGGTCTTGGCCACCTCTACCGGTGCTTCTGCTGCATCATCGTCGGATTCAGCGCCAACAACGTCGTCTTCTACATCCAGTTGTTCTTTGCCAGTGCTCATAAGGTTAACTCCAGGCTAAGACTGCCGTTGGCGCTCCTTATAACGATAATCTCGGGCCTGGTAAAAAAGATTTTTTCAATCGACTCATCGATAAAAGCAATGATGGCTCAATCGTCGGAAGTCTTTTCCTTGTATTCGCACAGGTCTTCGATGCGGCAGCTGCCACAGCGCGGCTTGCGGGCCTGGCAGACATAGCGTCCGTGAAGGATCAACCAGTGATGCGAGTCCAGCAGATACGGCTTGGGCACGAACTTCATCAGCTGTTTTTCCACCTCCACCACATTTTTTCCGCGGGCAATACCGGTTCGGTTGCTGACCCGAAAGATGTGCGTGTCCACCGCCATGGTCAACTGGCGAAATGCCGTATTGAGCACCACATTGGCGGTTTTTCGGCCAACACCCGGAAGGGCTTCCAGGGCTTCGCGCGTTTGCGGTACTTCGCTGCCGTGCAGTTCCACCAGCAGCCGGCATGTCTCGATGACATTCTTCGCCTTGCTGTTGTACAGGCCGATGGTCTTGATGTATTCGGACAAGCCCTCAACCCCCAGCGCGTAGATCGCCTCCGGGGTGTTCGCCACCGGATACAACTTGGCGGTGGCCTTGTTGACGCCGACGTCTGTGGACTGGGCCGAGAGAATCACGGCGATCAGCAACTCGAACGGCGAGGAGTAGGCCAGTTCGGTTTTCGGTTCCGGGTTGTCTTCGTGAAGCCGGCGGAAAATTTCCAGGCGTTTTGCGGCGTTCATGGGGCGAGCGGTTCCTTGCGGACAGTCAGTGTGGTTACGAAAAACGGGCCCAATAACCCAAGCAGGATAAACGCGGCGTGCACCGGCAGTACACGCTTCATCACGTGGGGCCGGTGCTCAAGGGGGTCAAGTGCGGGCATCAGCCACCACCAGTGCCGCAAGCGCCTGCTCTGCCGTTTCGAAGTGCTGTTGCAGAATGATCAACTGCGACTGCTGTTCAAAGGTCGGCGGGTGGCCGAAAGCTTTCAGGGATTTGTGCAATTGGGCGCGGCTCATGGCCAGGTTGATCTTGGCCTTCTTCAAGGCGGCGTCCATGGCCGCGGCTTTTTGTGCACGAACCCGCTCAATGGCCGCCTGGACCGGGTTGACCGTGGCCGCAGCTACCGGGGCGGCGCGCTTGGAGCGTGCCTGGCGTTCGGCAAGTTTCTGTTCCTCTTCGCGTTGCAGCCGCGCGTTGCGCTGTTCAAACCGTCGCCGGGCGCGGTCGCGCTTGAGGCTGCGTGCCTCGCGTTCATGATCATTGGAGGCCAGCCCGCCGACAATCGGTATTACGGTGCTCAACGGACGCATTTCGATGCAATCAACCGGGCAGGGTGCTACACACAGGTCGCAACCCGTGCACTCGTCGACAATCACCGTGTGCATCAATTTGGCAGCACCGACGATAGCGTCCACCGGGCAGGCCTGGATGCATTTGGTACAGCCGATGCACTCCGCTTCACGGATAAACGCGATCTGTGCGGGCGCTTCCCCTCGAGATGTGTCCAACTCCAGCACCGGGAGCTTCAACAGCTGCGCCAGGCCTGTAATGGTTTCCTGGCCGCCCGGAGGGCACTTGTTGATCGCCTCGCCTTGGGCAATGCCTTCTGCGTAGGGCTTGCAGCCAGGATGCCCACATTTGCCACACTGGGTTTGCGGCAGCAGGGCGTCGATACGTTGAATCAGGCTCATGGTTTGATCATTGCGTTGGAACCCGGAAAAGCCACAGCCAACAACGGGCCGACAGCAAACAGAATCCGATTATCCGGCAAGCGAGGAGGGGGTACTAGCTGAAACCGCCCCATGGCCGAGACCATGAGGCAGTTAGCCATTGTTACTTGATGCGCTGACCCGGCTTGGCGCCGCTGTCCGGGCTCAACAGGTAGATCTCTTCACCGCCAGGGCCGGCCGCCATCACCATGCCTTCGGAGATACCGAACTTCATTTTCCGCGGCTTGAGGTTGGCGATCATCATGGTCAGGCGACCATCGAGCTTGGATGGGTCCGGATAGGCGCTCTTGATCCCCGAGAACACGTTGCGTTGTTCATCACCGATGTCCAGGGTCAGGCGCAGCAGCTTGTCGGCGCCTTCCACGGCTTCGGCCTTGAGGATCAGGGCCACCCGCAAGTCCACCGCAGCGAAGGCGTCGAAGTCGATTTCCGGCGACAACGGATCTTTCGCCAGTTCGCCATTGCCCGCAGGTGCAGCGTCGCCGGTATCGGTCTTGCTGGCCTCGAGGTCTTCTTTCGATGCGTCGGTCATGGCCTGCACTTTTACCGGGTCGATACGGGTCATCAGCGGCTTGAACTCATTCAACTGATGGTTGCCGAGCAGTGTCGCGTGGTCATTCCAGGTCAGCGGCGGCACATTGAGGAACGCCTCGGCGTCGGCTGCCAGCAATGGCAATACCGGCTTGAGGAAGATCACCAACTGACGGAACAGGTTGACGCCTGTGGCGCAGATCGCCTGGACTTCAGCCTGCTTGCCTTCCTGCTTGTTCAGCGACCACGGCGCCTTGTCGGCGATCCAGGCGTTGGCGCGGTCGGCCAGGCCCATGATTTCGCGCATGGCCCGGGCAAAGTCGCGGGCTTCATAGGCATCGGCGATGCTTGGCGCCGCGGCCAGGAACGCATCGGTCAGCTCAGGTGCGGCATTTTCAGCCACCAGCACCCCGGCGTTGCCCTTGTGGATAAACCCGGCGCAACGGCTGGCGATGTTGACCACCTTGCCCACCAGGTCCGAGTTGACCTTCTGTACGAAGTCTTCCAGGTTCAGGTCCAGGTCGTCGACACCACGGCCCAGCTTGGAGGCGTAGTAGTAGCGCAGGTATTCCGGCGACAGGTGGTCCAGGTAGGTGCGCGCCTTGATAAAGGTGCCACGGGACTTGGACATCTTCTGGCCGTTGACCGTCAGGTAACCGTGCACGGCAATGCCGGTTGGCTTGCGATAGCCCGAGCCTTCAAGCATTGCAGGCCAGAACAGCGCGTGGAAGTTGACGATGTCCTTGCCGATGAAGTGGTACAACTCGGCCGTGGAGTCCTTGTTCCAGAACGCGTCGAAGTCCAGCTCCGGCGTGCGGTCGCACAGGTTCTTGAAGCTGGCCATGTAGCCGATCGGCGCGTCCAGCCACACGTAGAAGTACTTGCCTGGCTCGCCCGGGATCTCAAAGCCGAAGTACGGCGCATCGCGGGAGATGTCCCACTGTTGCAGGCCGGCGTCCAGCCATTCGGCGATCTTGTTCGCCACGGCGTCCTGCAGGGTGCCGCTGCGGGTCCAGGTTTGCAGCATCTGCTGGAAATCCGGGAGCTTGAAGAAGAAGTGCTGGGAATCCTTGAGTACCGGGGTGGCACCGGAGATGGCCGACTTCGGATCCTTCAGGTCGGTGGGCGCGTAAGTGGCGCCGCATTTCTCGCAGTTGTCGCCGTACTGGTCCTCAGTGCCGCATTTCGGGCAGGTGCCCTTGATGAAGCGGTCGGCCAGGAACATTTTCTTTTCCGGGTCGAAATACTGGGTGATCGAACGCGTGGCAATGTGCCCGGCGTCCTTGAGGCGCAGGTAGATCTGGCTCGACAGCTCGCGGTTTTCGTCGGAATGGGTCGAGTGGAAGTTATCGAAATCCACCAGGAACTCGGCAAAGTCGGCGCTGTGTTCAGCCTGGACATTGGCGATCAGTTGTTCCGGGGTGATCCCTTCCTTCTCGGCGCGCAACATGATGGCCGAACCGTGGGCGTCGTCCGCGCAGACATAAATGCATTGATTGCCGCGATGCTTCTGGAAGCGCACCCACATATCGGTCTGGATGTACTCAAGCATATGGCCAAGGTGGATAGAACCATTGGCATAGGGCAGGGCGCTGGTGACGAGGATCTTGCGTGGCTCGGACATGGGGCTCGGCTACTTGATGAAACGGAGGTCGGCCACTATAAAGCGCCGGGAAATTTATTTCACCCCGTGCGGCTGTTTCCGGATTTTCCCGCAGGCCGAAAGCGTGCCGCTGGGGCGCTGGAACGGTTAGGATAGCCGCCTGTTTTAGTCAGTCTTTTTTCGGGAGTAGCCCATGAGCGCCGTCAATCGCGCAGCGGTGGAAGCCGTTCTTCGCCAGTACACCGACCCCTACCTGAACCAGGACCCGGTCAGCGCCGGGTGCGTACGCGCCATCGACGTGCAGGGTGACAAGGTTTCGGTCCAGCTTGAGCTGGGCTACGCTGCAGGCCTGTTCAAGAGCGGCTGGGCGCAGATGCTGCAAATGGCCATCGAAGGCCTGGACGGCGTCAGCTCGGCCAGGGTCGACATCCAGTGCGTGATCGCCCCGCACAAGGCCCAGGCGCAGGTTCCGGGCCTGGCCAACGTCAAGAACGTGGTGGCCGTGGCTTCCGGCAAGGGCGGCGTGGGCAAATCCACCACCGCCGCCAACCTGGCCCTGGCGCTGGCCCGGGAAGGCGCGCGGGTCGGGATTCTCGACGCCGACATCTATGGCCCGAGCCAGGGCGTGATGTTTGGCATCCCGGAAGGCACCCGGCCGAAGATCAAGGACCAGAAATGGTTCGTGCCGATCGAGTCCCATGGCGTGGAAGTCATGTCCATGGCCTTCCTGACCGACGACAACACACCGATGGTCTGGCGCGGCCCGATGGTATCCGGTGCGTTGCTGCAACTGGTCACCCAGACCGACTGGGGCAATCTGGACTACCTGGTGATCGATATGCCGCCCGGCACCGGCGATATCCAGCTGACCCTGGCGCAGAAAGTGCCGGTGGCCGGCGCGGTGATCGTCACCACACCGCAGGACCTGGCGCTGCTGGATGCCCGCAAGGGTGTGGAGATGTTCCGCAAGGTCAACATCCCGGTGCTGGGCGTCGTGGAAAACATGGCGGTGCACATCTGCTCCAACTGCGGCCACGCCGAGCATCTGTTCGGTGAAGGCGGCGGCGAGAAGCTCGCGACCCAGTACGGCGTTGAACTGCTGGCGTCGTTGCCGCTGTCCATGGGGATTCGTGAGCAGGCTGATGGCGGCAAGCCAACGGTCGTTGCCGAGCCCGATGGCCAGATTGCCATGGTCTACCAGGAGCTGGCGCGCCACGTAGGCGCGCGAATCGTCCTGCAGGAAGCAGAGGCCCAGGCAATGCCGACGATTACTGTCAGCGACGACTGATCCACCGGATGGGAAAAAAGCCTCGACCTTGTCGGGGCTTTTTCTTGCCTGATGAACAGCAACGAGGCGTTTTTTACTCTTTTACGTAATTGCTGGTGTAAGCATTCACTTACTTTTTCGTAAGCGTTTGGGTTTTTTCGTCGGCGGGGGCGTCTTGAATTGATTGCCTATATTTATATCTTATTGAAATATAACGATTATTTATTCGCGTTTGAGCGCGTGAATCGAAAACCCGGCGGGTTGGATCCCGTTGAACTTCCCCGTGAACTCTCTAAGATCAGCCCTGTGTCCACGGATTGACACAGTCATCAAGGAACGATGATTCAGGGAACCTCGCAGGATGCGATTCATCAGGACGATGAAAAGGAACACAGGGACTAGGGAAAAAATGTGGGCGGGTCATACCGCCCCTTTTTTTTGCCTGTAGAAAAGTGAAACCCGCCCCGCAGAAATGCAAAAAGGCCCGCAAGGGGCCTTTTGGAGGGCATCGACGCTATCAGCGTTCGAGGTCGGCAATCTTGCCTTTTTTGCCATCCCACTCTGCCGCATCCGGCATCGGGTCTTTGCGCTCAGTGATATTCGGCCAGATTTCCGCCAGCTCAACGTTCAACTGAATAAATTCCTGCATCTCTGCCGGGACTTCGTCCTCGGAGAAAATAGCGACGGCCGGGCATTCTGGTTCACACAGGGCGCAGTCAATGCACTCGTCCGGGTGGATGACCAGGAAATTCGGGCCTTCGTAGAAGCAGTCCACCGGACACACTTCTACGCAGTCGGTGTACTTGCACTTGATGCAGTTGTCGGTGACGACGAAGGTCATTTCTAATTTTCTCCTCAGGCGGCGGCAGCGAAACCCTTTGTGGCAGGGCTCGCGAGGTTCGGGAGCGATAGTCTGCAGGCCAGGCTAAAAGCCCGCAGCATCCCAAACCGCGCGAGAGTCTACCAGCTTGCAAGCGTCTGCGTTATATCCGAGTCTTCAGTGCATATAACATTTCGAGCGCTTTTCGCGGCGTCACGTCATCCAGGTCAAGCTTAGCCAACTCATCCAGTACCGGATGAGGCAGGCTGGCGAACATGTCGCTCTGGTGCGGCGCGCTGGGTTTGTTGCTGGCCTTGGCCGGGCTGGCCACGGGAATCTCATGGGGCAGCGCGGTTTCTTCCAGGCGGCTCAGGTGCTCGCGAGCACGGGTAATCACCTCGGCCGGCACCCCCGCCAGTTGCGCCACGGCCAGGCCGTAACTCTGGCTTGCCGGGCCGGGCAGCACGTGGTGCAGGAACACGATGCGCTCGTTGTGCTCGGTGGCATTGAGGTGCACGTTGGCTACCAACGGCTCGTTTTCCGGCAGCACGGTCAATTCGAAGTAGTGCGTCGCGAACAGCGTATACGCCCGCAGGTGCGCCAAACGCTCGGCCGCCGCCCACGCCAGGGACAGCCCGTCGAAGGTGCTGGTGCCGCGGCCCACTTCGTCCATCAGCACCAGGCTGCGTTCGGTGGCGTTGTGCAGGATGTTGGCGGTTTCGCTCATTTCCACCATAAAGGTCGAACGGCCGCCGGCCAGGTCATCGCTGGAACCGATCCGGGTGAAGATGCGGTCCACCAGTGACAATTCGCAGCTTGCCGCCGGCACGAAGCTGCCGATATGCGCCAGCAGCACGATCAACGCGGTCTGACGCATGTAGGTGGATTTACCGCCCATGTTCGGACCGGTGATCACCAGCATGCGGGTGTCGTCGTCCAGCGACAGGTCGTTGGCGACGAACGGCGTGGTCAACACCTGCTCCACCACCGGGTGGCGACCTTGCACGATGCGCATGCACGGCTCGCTGACAAAGCGCGGGCAGTTCAGGTCAAGGTTCAGGGCTCGCTCGGCCAGGTTGCTCAGTACATCCAGCTCGGCCAGGGCGGCTGCGGTGTCCTGCAACGGCGCCAGCTTGTCGATCAGGCTTTCGAGCAAGGCTTCGTAGAGCATTTTCTCCCGGGCCAGGGCGCGGCTTTTGGCCGACAGCGCCTTGTCTTCGAATTCTTTAAGCTCCGGAGTGATAAAGCGCTCGGCACCCTTGAGGGTCTGGCGGCGCTGGTAATCGATCGGCGCCTGCTCGGCCTGCTTGCTTGGCAACTCGATAAAGTAGCCGTGCACGCGGTTGTAGCCGACTTTCAGGTTGGCCAGGCCGGTGCGGGCTTTTTCACGGGCTTCCAGGTCAATCAGGAACTGCCCGGCGTTCTCGCTCAGGGATTGCAGCTCATCCAGCTCGGTGTCGTAACCGGTCTTCAACACGCCACCGTCACGGATGATCGCGGGCGGGTTGTCGATGATGGCTTTTTCCAGCAGCGCCGCCAGTTCCGGGTAGGTGCCGGTGGTGACTGCGAGTTGCTGCAGGTGCGGTGCTTCCAGCTCGGTCATCGCCGCTTGCAGTTGCGGCAGGGCGCCGAGGGCATCGCGCAGGCGTGCCAGGTCGCGGGGCCGCGCATTACGTAGGCCGATCCGCGCCAGGATCCGCTCGATATCGCCGATTTCCTTGAGCTGCGGTTGCAGCTTTTCAAAGCGGTAGCGGTCGAGCAGGCAGGTAATAGAGGTCTGGCGGGCTTGCAGCACGGTCAAATCCCGCAGCGGGCGGTTCAACCAGCGGGTCAGCAAGCGGCTGCCCATGGCGGTCTGGCAACGGTCGACCACCGATTGCAGGGTGTTGTCGCGCCCGCCGGCCAGGTTGGTGTCCAGTTCCAGGTTGCGACGGCTGGCGCCATCCAGCACCACGGTGTCGTCCAGGCGTTCATGACGCAGGCTGCGCAAATGCGGCAGGGCAGTGCGCTGGGTTTCCTTGGCATAGTTGAGCAGGCAACCGGCGGCGCCGATGGCCAGGGTCAGGGTTTCGCAACCGAAGCCCTTGAGGTCTTGCACGGAGAATTGCTGGCACAGGCTTTTCAGCGCCGAATCACGCTCGAAATCCCACGGCGCACGACGCTTGGTCCCACGGCGACGTTCCGCCGGCAGGTCCTTTGGCCAGTCGTCCGGGATCATCAACTCCACCGGGTTGACGCGCTCAAGCTCCGCCAGCAGATTCTCCCAGCCCTTGATCTCCAGCACCGTGAAGTTGCCACTGGTGATATCCAGGACTGCCAGGCCGAACAGGCGTTCGTCCCCCAGTACTGCCGCGATCAGGTTGTCGCGACGCTCATCCAGCAGCGCCTCATCACTCACCGTACCCGGCGTAATGATACGCACCACCTGGCGTTCCACCGGGCCCTTGCTGGTGGCCGGGTCGCCGATCTGCTCACAGATCACCACCGACTCGCCCAGCTTCACCAGCTTGACCAGGTAACCTTCCAACGAATGATATGGAATCCCGCACATCGGAATTGACTGCCCGGCCGACTGCCCGCGCGCGGTCAGGGTGATGTCCAGCAACTTGGCCGCCTTCTTCGCGTCTTCATAGAAGATCTCGTAGAAATCGCCCATGCGGTAGAACATCAACTGATCAGGGTGCTGGTTTTTCAGGCGCCAGTACTGCTGCATCATCGGGGTGTGGCTGGAGAGGTCGGTCATACGCGGGGTTCAGCTCTTCCTGTCGATTTTTGGCAAGGGTAAATAGGCTAATGGTACATTGATTTTTTATGCATTGTGGGCGGCTATACGATGTTGAATTCTCGCTACGAGCCTTATAAACGATGTGTTTGTCCTATGGTTTACGATGGAAACCAAGACAGATCGGGTTCGGTTGATCAATAAAAAAACCCGACGCTGGGTCGGGTTCTTTATTGCAGTGCCTTAGTAGATGTCAGGCTCGTTTTGCCTCAGCTGCCATCAATACAAGGTTCTGCTGTTTGGTCGCTTCGGTCAGCACTTCGCTGTATACGCGCTTTTTTTGATCAGATTTAGCGTTACGAATAAAGTCGGCAAAGGGGCTTTTTGCACCTTTGGTCAAGCCCAGCTTAATCGAAATCATCATTACGCTCCTGATGGTTGCCCGAGTCTGGCCTCAAGATCGGCCCGCGTGTGTCGCTCAGGAATATGGTAGTCAATTTTTTCGACACCGGCTTTGTACAATCGTCCCGAGTTGTCAATGTGCTTGAGCAGCAAATCCACGTGGATATCGCCGCCGTACTCTAGCTTAAGTGCGTTGACGACGTCACGTGCGGCAAAGTACTGGTCGATGAAATGCTCTTTACGAATCCTTCTTCCTTCTGCTTCTTCGCGAGCTTTGACGAAGTCCCAAGCGAGCCTCGGATCCTGGTAGACGTACAGAATCTGTACGAACCTGCCTTTTCTTAAGGAACGATCCACATTCCGCCTGGCGACATCAATGTTTGAAAATGTTCCGTCAAGGAGGAACGACTGCTGTTGGTCCATCGCAAAATCCAGAATCTTCTCCACCAAAATAGAAACCCCTCTCTGGAATAACCAGGAGTTACCGCCGGTATAGGCAACAAATTCGCTACGAAGCTCATCGGGGTCAATTCGAAGGATCGGGGTGTCGGCAAAAAGATTCACGAGCGCGATTGATGCCTCGGTTTTTCCTGCACCCGGTGAGCCGGCCATGTAGACCGATACAGGCGCCTCTTCCGGAGGATAGATAGCTTTGTCGGTCAGACGCCTGGCAATCATTTTCTTGTTTGAGCGAGCAAAGCGCAGCGCTTCGTCTGAGACTTCTTGCTCTGACTGCGTCATGACTTTTCTGATTGGATCTGCAAAGTGCGTCATCAACAAACCCAGCATTTTTCCGATAGGCGCAGGTTAGCATGCGAGGCAGACCACAAATGGTTAGGTAAAAATCTGCAATCAATGCATTAAATATGCAAATAAGCATTTGCCAAGCATCAAAACTGCCTGCACTATCCGCGTTATGCAAAAACGCAACGTTTCTATCGTCTTAAGAGAGCTGCTGGACCGCGACCGGATCTCCCCCACGGAGCTTCACCGGCGTACCGGCGTGCCTCAATCCACACTGTCCCGGATCCTCAGCGGCAAGATCGTGGATCCGTCGGACAAGCACATCTCGCGCATCGCCGATTACTTCCAGGTCAGCACCGATCAGCTGCGCGGGCGCGCAGGGCTGGTGCCGGCGCGGTCGGACGAGCGTGACCCGATGCATTCGGAACTCAAGGACATAAGCCTGTGGGACGACGAAACACCCGTTAATGATGACGAGGTGTCGATCCCCTTTCTGCGCGAGGTTGAATTGGCTGCTGGATCAGGAAGATTCGTCATCGAGGAAAGCGAGAAAGCCAGCCTGCGATTCGGCAAGCGCAGCCTGCGGCATAACGGTGTGCAGTTCGACCAGGCCAAGTGCGTGACGGTGCGCGGCAACAGTATGTTGCCGGTGCTGCGCGACGGCGCCACCGTAGGTGTCAATGCGGGCAAATGCGGGATTGGTGACATCGTCGATGGCGATCTTTACGCCATCAATCACAACGGCCAGCTACGGGTGAAACAGCTCTATCGCCTGCCTTCCGGGATTCGCCTGCGTAGCTTCAACCGCGATGAACATCCGGACGAGGACTACAGCTTCCAGGAAATCCAGGATGAACAGATCAGCATCCTTGGTCACGTTTTCTGGTGGGGCATGTACGCCCGCTAACCCTTCTGTGTAAGACAAAGCCCGCCAGTGAGCGGGCTTTTTTTCGTCTGCGTAAAACCACCAAACCCTTTGCCTGCGGGGCTATAAATGCACCTGTGCATTTATTGCGCAAAAATAAATGCATTTGTGCATTGACTGTATATGCATACATGCATATTCTTCATCTCAAGCCAGCCAAGAAGGCCTGGTGGAGGCGGCAAGGATGCTGCCAAGGAAGACAAGGACGTTACGCAACACCGGCAAGGACGCCATCGAAGCGATGGCAAGGATGCCAGGCAATACCGGCAAGGATGCCGACGCTCTTTAGTTTCAAACCGCTTCAAGAACAGGCAGCGATGAACCGGCCTTAACGGTTCAGAGGGTTGGCAACTGGCCCGGGTGTGCAGCGTAAAGCACCAGAAGCAGTTATCCGGCAGACAGGGATCGTGGTCGGAAAAACATTGAGGAAAGAACCGTACCGCGCCAGTAGCGCCGAAAGTTCGAGGACATCATTACTGAAAAGCCCGGGCAACCGGGCTTTTTGGAATGCCTACCTAGAGAACCCATTCAAATTGAAACAAACACCTACAACCGGCGACCTGCCGGTATCACTCATTCCAGGAGGCGTGACATGACAAACGAGCAGCAAGCGTTGGCGGAAATGCCTATCTGGCTGGTCATCGTATTGGCGGTGATTGGCGGGGTTTCCGGAGAAATGTGGCGCGCCGACAAGGAAGGCGCCCGCGGTTGGTCGCTTATGCGGCGCCTGGCCCTGCGTTCGGGGGCCTGCATGGTGTGCGGGGTATCGGCCCTGATGCTGTGCTACGCCGCCGGCATGTCGATCTGGACGGCCGGCGCCATTGGGTGCCTGACCGCCATGGCCGGCGCCGACGTGGCCATCGGCCTTTATGAACGCTGGGCGGCCAAGCGCATCGGCGTCAACGAAGGCCCTGGCCGGGACCCGCAGTAACCGTTGCAAGGACGCTACTTAAATGACACTTATCGAAAAACCCTCCCAATTGCCCCAGGCCATCAGCGAGGCACTGCGCAGGGCGTTTCCGGAACTTAAGGTCGGCACTCATCAGGACTTTCAGGGCGCCGCGAACAACACCGGCGTGTTGATCACGGTCGAAGGCAATGGGCCGGGCCTTCGCTCCCGCGAGGGGCGCAAGGCACATGCCCTGGGGATTTCACTCAAGGCCATGGTGGCCCCGGGTGCTTTGCCCTTTGATGCCTGCGACCTGGCCAGCCAACTGATGGATCTGGTGCTGGATAACCGCTGGAACCTGCCGCAGGCGCAGTGCGACCTGCCGACCAGCATTGTCGCTGCGCCTTCAATACGCACCAGCGCAGAGACGGACTACGACACCTGGACCGTCACCTTCACCCAAACCCTCTATATCGGGCCGCCGTTGCTCAACGATCCCACAGGCAAGCCGCTTTTTGCCTGCACCTGGGACGTCTCGAACATCGACGACCCCGACCAATACAAGCCGCTGGCGGAGTAGCCCATGTTCGACGCGCTGTTACGCATGCAGCTGGGGCCGATCGTGGAGCGCCTGGCGGAAATGGAAAGCCAGCTCGAAGACCTGTATCGACGCGCCGAAAGTTTCTGCCGAATCGGCGTGTGCCAGGAGGTCGACGCCGCCAGCAATACCTGCAAGGTCAGCCACGGCGAACTGCTCACCCCGGCGATCCGCTTTTTCAACCCCAGCGCCGGAGCGCAGACGGAAACCCGCATCCCGTCAGTAGGCGAGCAATGTTTGCTGCTCAACTACGGTGCCGGGGAGGGCGGGGCGCAATCGGTGGCCTTGTTCGGCTTGAACAGCGACCGCTTTCCACCGGTCTCCAGCGCTTCGACACTGACCCGGCGCCGCCATCAGGACGGTACCCAGAGCGACTACGACGACGCCAGCCATACCTTCAACTGGGTCAATGGCCCCACCACGTTCACAGGTTCCCGCGAACAGGTCGACATCAAGGTCGGCGCCGCCAGCCTCACGATGAGCGCCCAGGGCATCACGCTGCAAGTCGGCGGCACCAGCCTGTTGCTGGACGCCGGCGGCGCGCACTTCAGCGGCCCGGTGGTGGACCACCAGGGTCGAGTCATCAGCCCCTGACAAGGACATCCCATGATCGGAATCGATAGAAACACCGGGGCGGCGGTCGATGACTGGCTGCAATTTGTGCAGCGCGCTACCCGAGCGCTGACCACGCCCTTGGGCACTCGCCAGAAGCGCCCGCTGTACGGCTCGATGATCCCGCAGCTGCTCGGGCAAAACCTCGGCGATGACCTGCTGATTCTCGCCCAGAGCCATGCCGCCCAGGCGTTCTACAACCCGCAGAACGGCATCGCCGACTTCGAGCCGCAAGTCATCGTCGCCAACCGCCAGGGCGCCGGCCTGTTGCTGCGCTTCGCCGGCACCTGGAAAAACCGCAAGCAATCCTTCGAGGTGGTGACATGAGCATGCTGATACCCGGCCAGAACCAGTTGGCTGAGCCAGCGATCATTGCCGTCGATGAGTTCGAACCGTTGCTGGCGGAGTTCAAGGCGTTTGTCGTCGATTACGTCGCCACTCGTGCACCAGAAAATGCCGCCAAGCTGAAGATCAGCCTGGAGAACGAGAGCGAGTTGCTGACGTTGGCGCTGGAAGCTTTTTGCGTTCGCCTGCAAACCCACGAGCGCAAATACAACGCCCGCATCAAGCAGATGCTGGCGTGGTGGGCCACCGGCAGCAACCTCGATGCACGCCTGGCGGACATGGGCCTGCAGCGCCAGGTGCTCGACCATGGTGACCCGGCGGCTTTCCCGCCGGTACCGCCAACATTGGAGAGCGACGATGACGCCCGGTTGCGTTATTACCTCGCGCCTCACGCTCCGGCGGCGGGTTCGCGGATGCAGTATCGCCGAGAGGTTTTCACCCTCGGTGAGCGTCCATCGGTGAAAGTGCAAAGTGCTACGCCGGGTGTGGTGACGGTCACTTATACCTTCGACCCGGACGGCTACGCGGCACGGGTCAAGGATGGTAATGGCCGTCGAACCGCGCCCGGCGAAGTGATGGTCACGGTCCTGTCCCGAGACGGGGATGGCACACCTTCTGCTGATCTGCTTGACGGTGTACGTCGGCATTTCGCCCGGCCTGACGTGCGACCGGAAACGGATCTCGTCACGGTGCAGGGGGCGCAGATCCTGCGCTACAAAATCCGCGTGGTGGCCAAGATCAACGCGGGCCCGGATTCCGGGCTCACTCAAGTCGCCGCGCGGAAACTGCTGCAAGACTATGCAGAGTCCTGTCATCGCCTGGAAGGGCGGGTGGACCCGAGCTGGATCGACTACGCCATCCACTCGGCGGGAGCTGCACAACTGCAAATCCTTGAACCGCTGGAGCCGATCGTCACCACCGCGTTCCAGGCCCCGTATTGCACGGGCGTCGAGGTGGAGGTGCGCACGCTATGAACGAGCCCAAAGGCAGTTTGCTGCCCGCCAACAGTTCGCCGTTGGAGAAGGCGCTGGACCTGGGTTTCGGGCAATTGCTCGATCGGGTGACGCCCCCTTTTCCCGCCCTGATGAACCCGCTGCAGACGCCGGCTGAATTCCTTCCCTACCTGGCCGCTGATCGCGGCGTCAGTGAATGGGACGCCGCTGCCAGCGAGTCGGAGAAGCGCCTCACCGTGGCCTTGTCCTGGCAAATCCAGCGTCAGGCCGGTACGCCCAAGGCGCTGAGCTACGCCGTCGAATCCCTGGGATTCACCCCCAATATCAGTGCCTGGTATCAACAGCGGCCAACCGGCCTGCCTTACACCTTTGATGTGCAGGCAATCATCGGTCGCAGTTGGTCCAGTGGCGATCACAACCGTTTGATCCGCCGCATCAACGCGGCCAAGAGCGAGCGGGACCTGGCCACCATCACCATCGTGCACGAGACGGCTGGTGGGCTGGCGCTGAGCGGTGTTGCTCATGCTGCACTTTGCGACAGCGAGCTTTCTCTTGCGGGGGCGCTGCCTGTACTCGTGCTTGGCGCCCGACTTCACAGCACCGGGGTCGCCCGGTACTACACCATTAACGATTACGACCTCAGGGCGCAGCCATGACAGAAGATATTACGCGGCTGGTGCGCTTCACCTCCAAAGGTTTGGGTGAAGTGTTGCAGGCAAAAAACCAGGGTTTGAAAGGTGAAATTACCCATATAGGCGCCGGGACTGGCCGTTATAACCCCGACGGCAGTGAGATTGCCTTGCGGGATGAACGCCAGCGGGTAGCAATTGCCGATTACGAAGACCTGGGTAATCAACAACTCAGAATGGCCGCGCTGTTTGATGGCGAGGCTGAGTATGAGATTGGAGAGTTTGGGTTTTACCTGGCTAGCGGGACCTTGCTGGCAGTTTATTCTGTTGCCGGGAAACTGCTCACCTACAAAGCGGCCGCGGCCCGTGTATTGCAGAAGTTCACGCTGGACCTAACACCACTGCCGGTCGATAGTGTCACGGTAGTAGTGGGTATGGAAAATCTTAATATTTTAATTGCAGAAGAATTGGCCGCTGTGGCTACAGCCAATATTGATAATATGGCTCGTCATCTGGGGGTTTTGTTTCGTGTTATGAAGTTGGAAGATGCTAGGGTTGCGAACTAGATATTGGGCTGGCCTCTTTAGTTATGGCTAATTACCGGTACTGAGTGGTCTGAGAATGACAAAGTAAAGGAGCTTCTATTTTGAGTACGGAAACGCAGATAGCCAACTTGGTTCAGGCCTCCAATAACCTGACCACCGCCGTAAATGGCAAGATTGGCGATATTGATAAACGAATGGATCAAGCCCGTGCGGAATTTGATCAGTTTCGTGCACTTAAGGACGTTGTCGGAGAGCCCGGTGCCCCAGGGACATTGTTGATGAGCGTCTTTCAAGGGCTGATTTGGGGGACGGGAGCGCCTTATAACGTCGGTGCTTCCGGGGGGATGACAGCGACGGATCTTGGCTCCTCGATGGAGGTTTATGTCCACTTCAAGTTGCCATTCTCCATCAATACGGATGACCAGATGTTCTGGCTCAATATTCGTGGTTATAGTTACGGCAGTTCGTTGGTGTTGGACGAGACATTTGCTGGGTACGTGTATGCACCTCAGCGTGCGGTCATAAATCAATCTTGCTTTGGGAAGTTTGCACCCGCTATTTATGCTGATACGGCTGGTAATGCAATCTGCCGTATTAAAGTTCCCAATGTATATGTGACGTCCTTGCGAATTGACACTATGCAGGTTGGTGGCTATCGCGCGATCAAAGTTGGTGAGATCAAGTCGAAACTTTCCCTTTCCCCTACGGTGGTTTTCTAATGACTGAAGCACTTATTACGCTAGCGCCATCTCATATTCCCAGCAAAGAAGGTCTTGAATGTTTGGAGTGGTCCTCCATTCGCGTCCGTCGCGATCAACTTTTGCGAGAAACAGACCATACCCAAGTCCAGGACAGCCCTCTGAGTGAAGTTCAGCGTGCGGAAGTCGCTGCTTACCGCAAACTGTTGCGGGATGTCCCGCAAGATGTAGGCGATCCCTTCACTGTTGTATGGCCAGAAAAGCCTGGTTTCCTTAAATAACGATAGCCACCGCGAAAGCGGTTTTTTTCGCCCGCCCAAAGCCCCTCTCGCAGGGGCTTTGGCGTTTTCCACCCGGAGAATCCCACTCATGTTTAACCGCCAAACCTACACCGTCCTCATTCCATTCCCCACCGGCAACGGCCACTGGTCTACCGCCGCCGAGGAGCTGGAACTGCTGGACGTCGAAGCATCCGCCCTGCGCACCGCTGGCCGCCTGGAACTGACCAGCGTCCTCAACTCCACCCCGAAGAAGGCTGACTGATCATGGCTGAGGTTTTGAACTTCGAGCACAACGGCATCACCGTGAATGCCACCGAATCCCCCGAGGCCATGGGTGGCCTGGGCGATAATGTCATCGGCCTGGTGGGCACTGCCCCCAACGCCCATGCGTCGATTCCGAAAAATGCCCCGTTCCGCATCAACAGCTTCACCACCCAGGCGCTGCTGGACCCCACCGGCGCTGAAACCGGCACGCTGTTCCACGCCGTGTACCAGATCCTCAAAGTGGTCAAGGTGCCGGTCTACGTTGTGATCGTCGACGAGGGCACCACCCCGGCCGACACCATCAATAACGTAATCGGCGGTGAAGAGCCGGTCACCGGCCGCAAACTGGGCCTCGCCGCCCTGGCCAGCGTCCCCGAAGACCTGACCATCATCGGCGCCCCGGGCTTCACCGGCACCAAGGCCGTGGCCGGCGAATTCGCCTCCTTCGGCAAGCGCATCAAGGCCCGTGTGGTGCTGGACGGCAAGGACGCAACCGTCGCCGACCAGGTGACCTACAGCGGCGAACTGGGCGGTGCCGATCTCGGTTTCGACCGTTGCCTGCTGGTGCACAACATGCCGTCGGTGTACTCCAAGGCCGCGAAGAAAAACGTGTTCCTGGCGCCGTCGTCCCTGGCCATCGCCGCGCTGGCCAAGGTCAAGCAATGGGAAAGCCCGGGCAATCAGGTGACCTTCGCCGAAGACGTGTCCCGCGTGGTTGAGTACAACATCCTCGACACCTCCACCGAAGGCGACCTGCTCAACCGCTACGGCGTGAGCTACTACGCCCGCACCATCCTCGGCGGTTTCTCGCTGCTGGGTAACCGCTCCATCACCGGCAAGTTCATCAGCTACGTAGGCCTGGAAGATGCGATCAGCCGCAAGCTGGTCAAGGCCGGGCAGAAAGCCATGGCCAAGAACCTCACCAAGTCGTTCATGGACCAGGAGGTCAAGCGCATCAACGACTGGCTGCAAACCCTGGTGGCCGACGAGACCATTCCCGGCGGCAGCGTGTACCTGCACCCGGAATTGAACAGTGTCGAGAAGTACAAGAACGGCACCTGGTTCATCGTCATCGACTACGGCCGCTACGCGCCGAACGAACACATGATTTATCAACTCAACGCCCGCGATGAAATCATCGAGCAGTTCCTGGAGGACGTTCTCTAATGTTTACCAACCGAATCAGACAGGCCATGGCGGCCACCCTTCAAGGCCTGCCGTTGTCCGCAACCGTGGAAGAGTTCACCCCGCCGGTGATTGATTTTGATATGGAACCCATGACCGGTGGCCGCTTCATTGCCGAAGAAATGGCCAAGAGCGGCAAGGTGTTGAACGCGACCCTGGCGCTGCAGGGCGTGGGGCCCGAAATCATGCTGGCGTTGGGTGTGAAGCTAGGCGATGACATCCTGCTGAACGTACGTGAAGCCGGCCAGGATCAGGACGGCAAGACCTACTTCATCTACCACACGGTGGGCGGCAAGCTGAAAACCCTGACCGAATCCAAGCTGAAGATGGGCGATAAGGTCACCACCACGCTGATCCTGACCTGCCGCACCTACAACCGCCTCGAAAACGGCATCCCGGTGATCGACATCGATGTGCGAACGCAGAAGTTCGTGCTCAATGGCGTCGACATCCTGGGCGACGCCCGCCGCGCGGTACTGATGCCGTAAGCCCCTGGGAGCGAGTGTGCTCGCTCCCATACTTCACCAAGGAATTGTCCCATGGCCTGGATGCCTCCGCTGCACATCCTGCTGTCCCCGATCACCGCCGATACCGGTGAGACGATCGAGAAGATCCAACTCAAGCCGCTGTTCTACGCGCCACAGAAAGAAGCCCTGGCTCGCGCTGGCGACGACGAAGACGACCAATTTTTCGAACTCGCAAAACTCGCCACCGGCCTTTCTGAACATGAGCTCGACCAGCTCAAGCGTCCGGACTACGTCAGCATCGCGCAGTACGTGCACGAGATGTCGACCCGCCCGGCCTCGTTTTTCCTCAACGCTAACGATCAGCCACGGGAGTCGCAAACCAGCGAGCACGTCTCGCTGCTGCTGCCACTCGATACGGCCGGTCGCAGCCTCACCGCCGTCACCCTGGAAATGCCTGCATTGCGTGCCACCAAAGTGATGAAAAAACTCGCCACCAACAAAGAGCGCGCCGAGTTCATCACCGCCCACTGCACTGGCTTGATGATTCCCGATCTCGCCGGCCTGACCGTGCCTGACTGGACGGAACTGCAGGAGCGCATCGACGATTTTTTAAACAAGCCGGCGGACTTCTTTCGGAGCGCGATATCGAAGTAATCCTCGATATCGTTCCGCTCATTTACTCGGTAAATGAAGCGGAGATCCTCGATTGGGACGCTGGAAAAGCATTGCGCCGCTACGACATCGCGATCACTCGCCTTGGCGTCAAACAGGAGTAGAGCGGATGGCAAACAGTGAATATGGACTGAGGTCGGCCATCGCCAAGGATGGCGGGGCGCCTTTTGGCTCACTTGATCGAGCAGAGTCCTACGCCAGTATCAACGCTATTGCGCCAACGCTTGTGACACCCTCCTTTCTGGATACGGTCCCGGGCGACTCGGCCGGCCAGCAGATCAGCCAACTGGTTGCAGGGCAGGCTCGACTTATTGACACGCTGGAGTTGTTCAACGCCTCGCTGCTGAACCTGATGGACGCCCGACAAATCGAATCTGGCAACGCGGCGAGCGGTGCCAAGGCCTCCGAAGTTCCTGATTCGGGGACGCGGTCGCAGATGTTGGACGCGGCGATGACCGACCTGGATCAGTTGCTGGGGTTTGCAGGGCGTGAGCGCAAACATCTGCGCGAAACTAACCTTGCCATGGCGACAGAGCCGGTGGTGGCGGCGAGTGGTGCAAGTGCGGTCGATCTGGCCAAGGTCGAGTATGTGGCGGCAAAGTCCGGTATCGGCAGTGAGCGCGTCGACGCTTCGGGGAACATCGATCGCGCGGCGCGCCAGGTTGACCTGACACAGTTCGCCCGTGACTCCGCGATCATGGCCACGGCTTTCAAGATCGACGTTAAAAATGCTGGCGAAATCATCGGCGGGTGGCGCGCGTCGATGAAGCTCGACCGTGGGCAAGCTCTGGATCTGGCAGACGCGACAAACGTGTTGGGCACCAGCGTCTCGCTGAACGCTGAGGCTGCAGATATCGGTAGCGTTGTACAAGGCCAGGGTGCCGCCGCGATGGCGGCTGGCATGCGCCCTGAACAGATAGCGGCACTCTCGGCAGCGTTACTCAACGCTGGCAACAGCAAAGGTGCCACGGGTGTTGGGGTGGAAAAAATCAGCGCCGCCCTGGCAAAAGGTGAAAACGCCTCAGAGGCCCAGCGCAGTGCTTGGGCAGAACTCAAGCTTGACCCCAAAGTACTCGCGGGCGAGATGAAGCAAGACGCACCGCAAACGTTGGTGACGGTACTTGAAGCGCTCAAGGCGCAGCCTGCGCAACGACAGGCGGCGTTGGCCACACAGCTGTTCGACGGCAACCAGTCGATCCTGAGCCTGATGCCGGCAGTCGACAGTGTGAAGCAGGCCTTCTCGCTGGTGGCGGACAAGTCGACGTATGCCACCTCGGCCGTGGGCGCGCAGGGTTCAGTCGTGCGTTCGGCGGAGCTTCGTGCCGACTCCACACAAGCGCGCCGGCAGGCCTTCGACGCAAGCACCACACGGCTGGACACTGCCAGCGATACGGCGATGGCACCGATCGTGAATACCACGCTGACGGCGATGACCGCGTTGGTCAACGGCGTGGGTTGGTTGGCTGAAGCTTTGCCCAAGACGACTGCCACTGTCACGGTGGCTGCCGCGGTAATGGGGCCGCTTTTAAGCGGCGTGTTCGATGCCGTGAAGGACAAGGTTTTCGACAAGGTGGCCGGGAAGATTTTGCGCGAAGGCGATACAAGTCCCGGCAGCGGCTCCAGGAAGAAAGGCAACTCCACAAACAAGAACCGCCAAAAAGGCAAGGGCACGTCCAAAAATGCCAAGCCTTCTGCCGGCCCGACGTGGGGCTTGTCCGGCAAAACCGCCAAGCTCGCCAAATGGGCAGGTCCTGCGATGGTCATGGCAGACGCCGGCTTCGATTTCGTCAAGGGTGCTGTGACGGGAGATAAACAGCTGATGGGCTCCGCCGCCGGTTCTGCGGCAGGTGGGATTGCAGGCCAGTTCGCCGGCGCGGCTATTGGCCAGGTCGTGGGTGCAGCCGCCGGGGGGTTGCTGGGTACCGTTGTACCCGTTATCGGCAATGGGGTGGGGTTGGTTGTGGGCGGTGCAGTCGGTAGGTATGTCGGTGGTGCCTTGGGCACTGTCATCGGCAGCGACATCGGCAGCAACATCAGCGCGTGGTTAGGTGAAAAGTTTTCGAGCCCTGCCGACCGCCTCCCTCCACCCACAGATGTCAGCAAAAACCTCTCCAATGCTCAAGCCGATAATCGGCAAATCAACTTTGCCCCGCAGATCACCATCACCGCGCCCGAGCAGGCCAACTATCAACAGCTGGCGGCAATCGTGGTGCAGCAGATCGAGGCGCAGTTCAGGCCGTTATCGATGGACAACCTGCTGGCGACGCGACGCGACGCAGCACTGACCGATGGAATGGTGTGATGCGACAACAAATGGTGTTGGGTAGTTTTATTTTCGGGCTGTCGCGCGGGTTTGCCTACGACACGCTTGGTCGTGTGAGCAGTGGTGGTTGGGTGAGTCTGGAGATTATTGCCGGCAAACCCAAATCCAGCCAGACCGGCCAGGCCCTGGAGACATTGACCTTCGGTGGCAAGGCGGCGCGGGCGACAGGGATGGCGCGGCTGGATGAACTTCGTGCGTTGCAAGCCATGCGTACGCCGTTGCCGCTGGTAGATGGCATAGGTCGTAACTGGGGGTTGTGGACGATCAAGTCGGTGGACGAGAAGCAGGCTAACGTGATCGACGACGGCACGGCGATGCTGATCAATTGGACGCTGACATTGGAGGAGTTCGTCAATGCGTAAAGTTCGAAGTATTGCCGGTGACTCGGTGAACTTGCTGCTCTACCGTGAACTGGGCCGCAGCGATGATGCGGCGGAGGAAGCACTGTGGAGCCTGAATCCCGAGCTTGCGGAGCATGGCGCGGTATTGCCTGCCGGCATTGGCGTGATCGTGCCGGAACTGAGCGTGCGCCCTGTGGCGAAAAGTCCGGTTTCGGCGTGGGATTAAGGAGGATTCATGGCACTAGGATTCACACCGGTAGTGGAGATTTACGGGGCCAATGCCGTGTTGCTCAACGAGCGACTGCTGGAGTGGGAACATACCGACACTGCGGGTTTCGTGTCTGACCAGCTCAAGCTGACCCTCGACATTGAAGGGCTTGAGGGCTTGCCCGATCTGGGCGGCAGGATCGGTTTGCGTGTCGGGTATCTCGAGTCGGGCCTGGTAGATAAAGGCCTGTTCAAGATTACTCAGCGCACGCCATACCTGTTTCCCATGCGCCTGGTACTGGTCGCCACCGCGGCGCCGTTTGACGAGCACGAATTCAAACAGCGTCGCACCGCCAGCCATGGACCGATCACATTGGGCGCACTGTTTCGCCAACTGACGACACGCTATGGATTTTCACCGCGCGTGGCGCCGGACCTGGACGGTCAGATGATCAGCCATATCGACCAGACCAATGAAAGCGACATGAGCTTCCTGACCCGGCTTGCCCGGCGTTTTGATGCAGTGGCCAAGCCGGTTGACGAGCTGTACGTACTGGGCCGCAAAGGCCAGATCACCACATTGTCGGGCAAGGTGTTGCCAGACGTGCCGCTGTCGGTAACCCGCGATAATCGCCCCGGCGACCATGCGTTCATCAGTGCCAGCTTTACCGAGACAAGCCGCGCTAAATTCAATGGTGGTCAGGCGTCCTGGTGGGATGCATCTGCCGGTAAAAAACGTGAAGTAGAGGTCGGTTTCGCGCCGTTCAAAATTCTGTCGCAGCGTTATCAAAGCGAAGAAGAAGCCCGGGCTGCGGCTGAAGGCGAGATGCGCAGGGTTGGCCGTGAAGGTCTGGTCATCAATGTGGTCTGCCCGGGCGATCCGGCGCTGGGGGCTGAAGGGCTGTTACTGCTGGATGAGACCTGGCCCGGCTTCATGCAAGGGCGCTGGTCGATCGATACGGTGACGGCCAGCGGCAAGCGCAAAGAGAGCTACCGCTGCACAGTCAAGGCGAGCGGGTTGTCCGCACCTGAATGACACCTCCAATAATCCCCATTCACCCACCCGCCGTTGCGGGTTTTTTATTGCCCGGTGAGATGCCATGAAGATCACCTCCCTGGTCAGTCATCTTCGGGATCACTGTCCATCGTTCAACCAACACATCCGCGCCGGCCTCGACCTCGACGCGCTGCAAAACCTGCCAGTGCTCGACTCACCCCAGGCGGTCGTGACGCCGATCAGTGACAAGGCCAGCCCTAACGCTGCGCAAAACAGCAGTCGCCAATCCCTGCGCGAGCATTTTGGCGTGGTGCTGGTGCTGGATTTGCCGGAGGGCCAGCAAGCCCAGGCGATGGACCAGCTGCATGCCTTGCGCGCCGAGGTCTGGCGGGCGCTGGTGGGCTACAGGCCCGAGGGGTTCTACGAGCCCATCCAGTACGACGCTGGCGAATGGCTGTTGCTCAGCAAGGTTCGCGGGTTGTACCGGCTGCGGTTTTTTCTCGAGAGCCAGTTGGGACGCAACCTCAGCACGCAGCCGGCGGAAACCTGGCTCGAGCTTGAACTGGACGCTTTGCCGTCCTTCAACGGGGTGACGGTGCGGGTCGATGCCATCGACCCAGCCGACCCCAACCTGCAACGCCCAGGCCCCGACGGGCGCCTGGAAATGACGTTTTCTGCCGAGGTAAAACCATGAGCAAACGCATCACCGTACTGCCGGTTTCCGGCCGTGCCGTACCTGACCCGGAGGCGGGCGATCTGTTGCCCGCCGAAGGCCGCGAAGTCCCGGACAACGCCTGGTGGCGTCGACGTCTGGCCGATGGCGACATCACAACCAAAGCCGTCAAGGCGGCAAAAACACAGGGAGCCAAGTAATGGCGATCGGATTCAGTCATATTCCGGCGGACATTCGTGTGCCGCTGTTCTACGCCGAGATGGACAATTCGGCAGCCAATAGTGCGTCGTCCGCCTTGCGCCGATTGATCGTGGCCCAGGTCAACGACAACGTCACCAGCCCGGAAATCGGCAGTCTGGTGCTGGTGTCGAGCGAGGCCATGGCCAAACGTATCGGTGGCCAGGGTTCGATGCTGGCATCGATGTACGAGACGTTCCGCAAGAGTGATCCTGTGGGCGAAATCTGGTGCCTGCCGCTGCACAGCACCGAAGGCAGCGCGGCCAAGGCCGAGCTCAAGCTGACCGGCGCCGCGACCCAAGGTGGCATTCTCAGCCTGTACGTCGGCGGCACCCGGGTTCAAGCGACCGTGATCAATGGTGCGACGGCTGCCGTGGCTGCCACCGCCCTGGCGCTGAAAATCAACGCCAGTGCCGACCTGCCGGTCAATGCGGTAGCCGCCGATGGCACCGTCACCCTGACCGCCAAGTGGACCGGTGAGAGTGGCAACGACATCAGCCTGCAGCTCAACCGCCTGGGCCAGAGCAACGGCGAACAAACCCCCGACGGCCTGACCGCCGTGCTCGGAAAAATGGCGGCGGGCGCCGGTGTGCCGGACCAGCTCGCGGCATTGGCTGCGCTGGGCGACGAGCCGTTCGAGTTCATCTGCATGCCCTGGGCCGACACCACCAGCCTCAACGCCTGGCAAGCGGTGATGGATGACAACAGCGGTCGTTGGTCGTGGGCCAAGCAACTGTTCGGCCACGTCTACACCGCCAAGCGCGGCACTATCGGCACCCTGGTGGCGGCCGGGCAAGGGCGAAATGACCAGCACGTGACCATCCAGGCCATGGAGCCGGGCGTGCCGCAACCGTTCTGGGTCCAGGCCGCAGCATTGGCTGCACGCACGGCGGTGTTCATCTCTGCCGATGCCAGTCGTCCGACCCAAAGCGGCAGCTTGCCGGGCCTCGATCCGGCCGACGCGAGCGAGCGCTTCACTCTGACCGAGCGCCAATCGCTGCTCAACTACGGCATCGCCACCGCTTACTACGAAGGCGGTTACGTGCGCATTCAGCGGGCGATCACCACTTACCAGAAGAACGCGTTCGGCCAGGCGGACAATTCCTATCTGGACAGCGAAACCCTGCACCAGTCGGCCTTTATCGTGCGCCGCCTGCAGAGCGTGATCACCAGCAAGTACGGGCGCCACAAACTCGCTGCTGACGGCACGCGCTTTGGCGCCGGCCAGCCGATCGTCACCCCGAGCACTATCCGCGGTGAGCTGATTGCCCAGTACGCCAAGCTCGAACTGGAAGGCCATGTGGAGAACGCCGAGCTGTTCGCCGAGCACCTGATCGTCGAGCGCGACAGCCAGGACCCGAGCCGGGTCAACGTGCTGTTTCCGCCGGATTACGTCAACGGGCTGCGGGTGTTCGCGCTGCTCAACCAGTTCCGTTTGCAGTACGACGCGGCGGTGTAGGCCCCGCGCTTTTCGCAACTGATTCCAGCCCGCCGAGTGCGGGCTTATTTTTGGGAGAAACATCATGGGTCAACTGATTGCGGGCACCTGCTACGTCAAAGTGGACGGCGCTCAACTGACCATCAACGGCGGCTGCGAAGCACCGTTGATGGCCGTCAAGCGGGAAACCGTGGTGCCGGGTTTCTATAAGGAAACCGACATCACCCCGTCTTTCAAAGTTACCGCGCTGCACACGCCGGACTTTCCATTGAAGCAACTGATCGCCGGCACCGACATGACCGTCACCTGCGAATTCAACAACGGCAAGGTCTACGTGCTGGCCGGTGCCTACCTGGTGGAAGAGCCGGTGGCCAAGGGCGACGATGCCGTGATCGAGCTGAAATTCGAAGGCATCAAGGGGACCTGGCAATGACCGATACGGTGAAGCTGCAAGCGGCCATCGAGGCCCACGGCGAGTCATTGACCGAACTCACCCTGCGCCGCCCGACGGTGCAAGAGGTGCGGGCAATCAAGGCGCTGCCGTACAAGATCGACAAGGGCGAAGACGTGAGTCTGGACCTTGACGTCGCCGCCAAGTACATCGCCGTGTGCGCGGGTATCCCGCCGTCGTCGGTCAACCAGCTCGACCTGATGGACTTCAACGCGCTGAGCTGGGCCGTCGCCGGTTTTTTCATGAGTGCGGCGCAGGCTCCGTCGCCGAGCTGATTGCGGTGGCCTATGACCTGGCCTGGTTCTGGAAGGTTGATCCCGAACAGATGCTGGCCAGGCCTTTGGATACGCTCCGGGAATCCCTGGAGCATGCGCAACGGATCAATGCGATGCAGCAGGTGCAGTGATGGCAGAAGCTCAGAAAGTAGAAAGTACCGCCGTGCGCCTGACCGGCATCGACCAGCTGTCGCCCAAGCTCGCTGCGCTGCAGGCCATGGTCGGGCGCTTCAGGCAGAACCTGGAACAGACCGGTCTCGGCAAGCTGGATATCGCCGGTTTGGTAAAGGGCGGTGGGCTGGCGGCACCGTTTATCAGCGGTATCAAATCGGCGCTGGCGTTCAAGGCTGAGGTCGGCGAGGTCAATGCCGCCGTGGGGCAGGGCGTTACCGAAACGGCGGCGCAAGGGCTGAAGGATTTCAACGCGTCGCTGGACAAGGTGTCGGTGGCGTTTGGTACTGCGCTGTTGCCGGCCGTCACGGCGGTGGTGGTCGGGTTGGAGCCGTTGCTGACGACGGTGGCCCAGGTGCTCACCGAAAATCCGCAACTGGTGCAGGGCCTGGCTGCCGGCGCAGTAGCGTTTACCGCGATGCAGGCGGCCGTCACCGGCGTGTCTCAGGCACTGGGCTTGATGCAGCTGCTGCTCAGCGCCAATCCGATAGTTTTGGTGGCTGTAGGCATTGCCGTGGCGGCAGGCTTGATCGTTGCCAACTGGAAGCCGATTTCGGCATTTTTTGTCGGGCTCGGCGAACGGGTGATGGCGGCGATTGGAACCTTGGGCGAGTTTTTCCAGACGGTCTTTGCGTTTCGTCCGCTGGAACAGGTGATGCGCTTGTGGGGGCCGATCACAGGCTTTTTTGCCGGGTTGTGGACGTCGCTGAAGGTGATGGCGCAGCCCTTGGTCGGCTTTTTCACCACACTGTTTTCCTGGTCGCCAATGGGTTTGATCGTCAACAACTGGACGCCGTTGAGCGGCTTTTTTGCGGCCCTCTGGGACTTGCTCAAGGCGCTGAGTGTGCCGGTGGTCGAGTTCATGAAAAGCCTGTTCAGTTGGTCACCCCAAGGGCAAATCATTGCCAACTGGGGCGTGATCAGTGAGATGTTTGCGGCGATCTGGAGTGACTTCAAACTCACCGCGCTGGCGGCTTTTACCATCGTCAGCAGTTACTTCGATTGGTCGCCCCTGGACAAGGTTTCTGCCGTCTGGGGTAGCGTCAGCGGTGCATTCGCCTCGATCTGGGGCGATATCAAGTTGCAGGCCCAGGACGCCTTTGTAGTGTTGAGTGGCCTGTTCGACGACTGGCATCCGATGGAGCAACTTGAAGCCATGTGGGCACCGGTGCTGAGTTGGTTCACGGCGCTATCGGAGAAGCTTGCGGTGATCACCGCACCGATTCGCAAGCTGTTCAACGGTGGGCTGGGTGAAGTGATCAACCAGGCGACCGGCAGTGTGCTGGAGTTGACCACCGAGCAACAGGAACGTAATGCCGAAAGCGCGCGCGATCCGTCCTGGTTCCGCAAGGGGCCTGGCTTGGTATCACCGCTGGCGTCCAGCTCCAGTTCGCTGCTGCAACAAACCGCTGCCAACAGCCGCACGCAGCTCAACGGCGATTTGCGGGTGAGCTTCGACAATGCACCGGCCGGCCTGCGGGTGGACCAGCCCAGAACCAACCAGCCCGGCCTGAGCGTCACCCCACGTGTCGGCTACCGTTCCCTGTCCCTTGGAGGCTCCAATGAGCTGGCGTGATCGTTTGTTGCCGGCGTCGTTTCGTGGCGTCGGGTTTTGGGTTGACCAGGCGAAAGTCCCGGTCGGCAAGAAGGGCCAGTTGCACGAATACCCTCAGCGCGACCTGCCTTTTTTTGAAGGGCTGGGCCAACAGTCCAGGGTGCATGAGCTGACGGCATTTGTAGTGGGCGAGGATTGCCTGGAGCAACGCGACAAGTTGCTCAAGGCCCTGGAGGAGGGCGCCGGCGAGCTGGTGCACCCGTGGCTTGGACGGTTGCAGGTCAAGGTCGGCGAATGCGAGATGACCCAAACCCGCCAGGACGGCGGGCTGGTGACCTTTGCCCTGAAGTTCTATCCCGACGAACCTTTGAAGTTTCCCACTACGGCGGTCAATACCCGCCAGCTGTTGCTGGTGTCGGCCGACAGTTTGCTGGGTTCGGCGGTGCTGCGCTTTGAGCAGGCCGTCGCACTGGTGAAGCAGGCGCGGGTGGGCATCCAGGCGTTGCGCAATGGCCTGGCAGAGGTTTACCAGGTAATTGAGCAGCAATTTGCCCCACTGATTCAGTTGTATGGCGACCTGAATGCCTTGGTCAAAGCCATCAAGGAAGTGCCCAAGGAATTGAGCACCGAGTTCAAGGGCTTGCTCGGTGATGTGAAGGAGTTGAAGGCATTTGCCCGCAGCGGCTATCGCGGCATGCTGGCCAACCTCTCGCAGCAGGTGGAAGCGGCTCGGAATATCGACGTGCCGAAGCTGACCACCGGCAAGGACAGCGTGGCGGCGGTGCAAGCCACTGCCAACCTGGTACAGGATGCGTTGTGGGTGAAGATCGCCCATTGGCTGGCGGACGTACCGGTGGCGACAAAAGCGGTGACCCTCAGTACCACGCCATCCCTGGCGCAACAGGCGGCACAGCCGGTGCAGCGCCGCGAAGTGCCGGTGGCCGACGATGTGCTGGTGCTGCGTGACCTTCTGAACGAAGCCATGTGGCAAGCCGCATTGAAGGCCGACGCCGGGCACTATGTTGCGCTGAACGACCTGCGCCAACAGATGTTCGCGCATCTGACGGCAGTGGCTTCGTCCGGTGTCCGGCTGGTCAATCTGACGCCGATGCGCAGCATGCCCGCCTTGCTGTTGGCCTATCAGCGGTTCGGTGACGCGACGCGAGTGGGCGAGGTGGTGCAGCGCAATCGGGTGGCCCACCCGGGCTTCCTGCCACCGGCGGACCTGCAAGTGGTCAGGGAGTAACCCATGAACGAGTTGGACAATGCCGTCACCCTGACCGTGGACGGCCTGGATTATGGCGGCTGGAAAAGCGTGGAAATCAGCGCCGACCTGGAGCGTCAATTTCGCACCTTCACCCTCAACATCACCTGGCAATGGCCCGGGCAAACCCTGGCGGCGCCGATCAAGCCCGGCGCCCGTTGCCAGGTACGCATCGGTTGCGACCTGGTGCTCACCGGCTTTGTGTTCAAGGCGCCCATCAGTTACGACGGCCGACAGATCAGCCTGAGTATTCAGGGCGGCTCAGTGACCCAGGACCTGGTGGACTGCGCAGCGATAAACCAGCCCGGCCAGTGGCGCGGGCAAAGTGTGCTGAGCATCGTCCGGGCGCTGACGGCCACCTATGGCGTGGAGGTGCACAGCGAGATTGCCGAAACCGCGCGCCTGCATACCCACAGCATCGTGCCCGGGGAGACGGTATTTCAATCCATCGACCGCTTGCTGACGTTGTATCGGGTGTTCTCCACCGACGATGCGGATGGGCGCCTGGTATTGGCATCGCCCGGTAGTGCAGGGCGTGCGAATGACAGCCTGGAGCTGGGCCAGAACATCCTTTCGGCTAACGCACCGATGGACTTCAGCTCGGTATTTTCCGAGTACCGCGTCATCGGCCAGCACAAGGGCGATGATCAAAAAAACGCAGCGGCGGTCAGTGAGGTTTCAGGGATTTCCCGGGATGAAAAAGCCACGCGAAAACGCGTCACGGTGATCAGCGAACCGACGCAGTTGACCCCCGAGCTGGCCCAGCAACGCGCCGACTGGGAACGCGCCACCCGTACCGGAAAAGCCCTGACCACCACCTACACCGTGCAAGGCTGGCGGCAGTCCAACGGCGATTTGTGGCGCCACAACCTGTTGGTGCGGGTGATCGATCCGGTGCTGGGCTTTGACCAGGACATGCTGATCTCCAAGGTCACCTGGTCGCTCTCCGACCAAGGTTCGATCACCAGGCTACAGGTGGCGCCGCCGTCCACCTTTGATGCCAATCCGTTGCCATCCGCTTAACCACCAAGGAATTTCCATGAGCTTACTGACTCGCCTGCTGGCGCGCGGCACTGTCGTGCTCGCCCACTCGGCCACCAAGCTGCAATCGCTGCAAATGCGCCTGACGGCAGGCGAAGTGAACGACGACATGGAGCACTTCGAACCCTACGGTTTTACCAGCAACCCTCTGGCGGGTGCTGAAGGCATCGCCACCTTCCTGGGCGGTGACCGCTCCCATGCCATCGTGCTGGTGGTGGCCGACCGTCGCTATCGCTTGCAGTCCCTGGTGCCGGGTGAAGTGGCGATCTATACCGACGAAGGCGACAAAGTTCATTTCAAGCGCGGGCGGGTAATCGACATTGAAACCGGCACCTTGAATATCCGCGCCAGCCAGGCGGTGAACATTGATACGCCGACCCTGACCCAGAGCGGCAAGATCATCTCCGAGGGCGACCAGATTGCCGGCGGCATCAGCCAGATCCGGCACGTGCATGTGGGCGTCCAGCCCGGCAGCGGTCAGACCGGTGCGCCGGCGGGAGGCCAGTGATGTTTGTCTCCGACAACCTGAAAAAGGCCCTGACCCGCTCGGTGCTGATCAGCCTGTTCACCTGGCGCCGTGCCGCGCCCGACGATGCGGTTGACGATGACGAGCGCTTCGGCTGGTGGGGCGACAGTTTTCCCAGCGTGGCCGACGACCGTATCGGCTCAAGGTTGTGGTTGCTGCGCCGGGTCAAGCTGACTCGCCAGACGCAACGGGACGCCGAATTCTATGCCCGCGAAGCCTTGCAATGGCTGATCGACGACGGGCATTGCAGCGCCATCGAAGTCCTCAGTGAGCGCCTCGACGCCCAGCGGCTCAACCTGCGCACGCAGCTGACCCTGGCCGATGGCGAGCGCCTGGACATCAACCCTGATAACAGTTGGCAGGTGATCTATGCCGTTTGAAACCCCTTCGCTGCCGGTGCTGATCAAACGCACCCAAAGCGACCTGGCCAGCGATTCGCTGCGCCAGTCCGATGCCCAGGTCCTGGCGCGCACACTGAGTGGTGCGGCGTTCGGCCTGTACGGTTATCTCGATTGGATCGCTGAGCAGATCCTGCCGGATACCGCCGATGAATCCACCCTGGAACGCATCGCTGCGCTGCGTTTGAACCAGGCACGCAAGGCGGCGGTAGCCGCCAGTGGCACCGTGAGTTTTACCGCAGCGGCGGGCGCGGTGCTGGATGTGGACACGGTGCTGCAAGCCAGTGATGGTCGCAGCTTCAAAGTCACCGCTGCCGGTACCACCCATGCAGGCCTCAACACCGCCACGGTGCAGGCGATTGATGCCGGCACGCTGGGCAACGCTGATGCCGGGCTGAGCCTGATCGCGGTCCAGCCGCTGCAAGGTATTGGTTCGACGTTTACCGTGCTGGCGCCGGGGTTGACCGGCGGTGTGGCACGAGAAACCCTGGAGTCGCTGCGGGCGCGGGTGATTCGTTCCTATCGCGTTATTCCCCAGGGCGGTTCGGCACAGGATTACGAGACCTGGTCCCTCGAAATGCCCGGCATTACCCGCGCATGGTGTCGCGGCAATTACCTGGGGCCGGGGACGGTGGGGGTGTTCGTGATGCGTGACGACGACCCGCAGCCGATCCCCAATGCCGCGCAGCTGGCGCAGGTTCAAGCCCATATCGAACCGCTGCGGCCAGTGACCGCTGATGTGTATGTGTTGGCGCCGGTGATGAAACCAGTGGCTTATCAACTGCGCTTGACCCCCGACACCAGCGCCGTGCGTGCGGCCGTCGAGGCCCAACTGCGAGATTTGCACAATCGCGAAGCGGGGCTGGGCGACAGCTTGTTGCTGACCCACATCGCCGAAGCCATCAGCACCGCCACCGGTGAGACCGATCACAAACTGACAAGCCCGCTGGCGGACGTTACGGCGGCGACAAACCAGTTACTGGTGTTTGGAGGTATCACATGGCTGGGATAAGGACGGCTGGCCAGTACGAGGAGCAACTGATCGCCCTGTTGCCCAGCGGTCCGGCCTGGTACCTGGAGACCATGCCGCAGTTGCAGACGGTGCTCAAAGGCATCGCCGAAGAACTTACGCGCATCGACGCCCGCGCCTGCGACCTGCAAAACGAAATGGACCCCGTGACCGTCAGCGAACTGGTGCCGGAGTGGGAAAGGGTGATGCAACTGCCCGACCCTTGCCTGGGCTTGAGCCCGCTGTACGACGACCGTCGCCTGGCGGTGCGTCGACGTCTGTTGGCGGTGGGCAGCCAGCGCGCCGCGTACTACATCGAAATCGCCCGCAGCCAGGGTTATCCCGACGCCAGTGTCACTGAACATCGCGCCCCGCGCATGGGCCGCTCACGGTTTGGCGCGGCGCATTTTGGCACCTGGCAGGCGCACTTCATGTGGACGCTCAACACCGGCGGCCGCCAGCACTTGGGGCGGCGGTTTGGGGCGAGTTATTGGGGAGAGCGGTTTGGCGTCAACCCGGGCAATGCCCTGGAGTGCCTGATTCATCGCAGCGCACCTGCTCATACGCAGGTGCACATCAATTATGACTAGAGGGTAGAAGCGTGGATTATCCAAAGAGTGTGCCCAGCGTTGGGCTGGTGAATGGCAAGTTTGTGGATGAAAACCCGGTGACCGGGACGCCGGGGAGTTTGATTCCGGCGGCTTGGGGGAATGGGGTTACGCAGGAGATTTTGAATGTGCTGGCGGCGGCGGGGATTGCGCCGGATGAGACGAAGACCGATCAGTTAGCGCAGGCGCTTAGCGTTTTGAGTGATTGGTTGAAGTTGAAGAATAAGCCGACGACGTTGGCGGGGTATGGGATTAAGGATGCCATGCCTGCGGGGGCGGGCGGACTTCTTACTATTCCTGCCGTGGTGAAAGGAAACTCCTCAGAGTTAACTTCCACGCAGTTCGTGACACTCGCCGACGCTACGACGGATCGGCCCGATGCGGTCAGATACGGCGCTGGGCTGCATATAAAGTATCCCGATGGTAAGTATGGGTTTGATCTCCTTGCGGGGATTACAGGCGAATGGTTCGGAGTACGTCGAGTTGCAGATGATGGCAAGGGAACTTGGCGCATGTTGTGGCATGACGGAAACTTCAATCCGGCAGCCAAAGCAGATAAGGCAACATCGCTGGCAGGATATGGAATCACTGACGCATTGGTGGTTGGGGGGACCAGTCGTCAACGACCTAGTTTGTCCGCGCAAGTCTTGGGAGAACTTGGCAATGGTGTTGGTGGTGCGTTGGAAATTCGAGAGGCGCAGGAAGTCAGTAATACCCAGACCAGTTTCGATTACGCACCGCGAATCCTGTTTCACTGGGCGGGGCTGATTGCCAGGTCTTTGGCTATGAACTCTGCAGGAGAACTCTCGTGGGGATCACAGACGGTTTGGACCTCCGGCAATTTTGACCCTGCCCGTAAAGCGAACGTGGCTACGACGCTGGCGGGTTACGGGATTACCGATGCTCTGTCAGCTTCCAGTTTTTTAAAACCGGTAGCAGGGCAATGGATCGCGCTAGGCGGTAGCGGTGTACTTCCGGCAGGCGGAACGTGGGCCTTTTTCTGCGCCAATTACAACGGCAATGGGGCCGCACTTGGCGGCAACGCTGGAGTGGCCGCCGGAGGCACTGCAGTGGGCAATGGAAACTGTGTTGGTTTTGCATGGAGGATCCAGTAATGGATAACAAGACGACTGTTGAGGATCTGGATGCCACCTCGTCTACGAGTTACAAAATCGAGGACATTTTTCTAAAAGCCGATGGTAGCTACCTGGTGACGCTGGATGGCTATCCGTACCATGCTACCGAGGCCGAAACACCGGATGTTTATCGCGCGGTGCGTTTGCTGATCGATTCGGGTGAGCAGTGCCAGGAACATATCGCCCCGGTCATTTCCGATGCTGAAGTCAAGGCTAATGAGCGCATGTGGCGTGATTCAGAAATTCAGCGCATCAGTTGGGTACGTGATCGTCATCGTGACCAGTTGGAAATGGGATTGAAAACCACGCTGTCAGATGAGCAGTTCAAAGAGTTGCTCAAATACACTCAAGCATTGCGTGACTGGCCCCAGGCTGAGAGCTTTCCTTCGATAACTAAACGGCCCGTTGCATTACCTTGGTTGGATGCTGTTGCTCAGTAAACGTGTCGGCTGCGAGAGTAGAAATCGATGGTAATAACCCTTCCCCAACTTATCCAGGTAATGCCTGGAGCCCGCCTCAGAGCGGGCATTTTTTTGGCTCCTTTAAATGAGGCTACCGCACGTCACCAAATCACAACATCCAAACGCATCGCCGCCTTCCTCGCCCAAATCGGCCACGAATCCGGCGAACTGCGCTATGTACGTGAACTGGGCAGCGATCAATACCTGAGCAAATACGACACCGGTACCTTGGCCGCCCGCCTGGGCAACTCCCCTGAAGCCGATGGCGACGGCCAGAAGTATCGCGGCCGCGGCCTGATCCAGATCACCGGCCGGCGCAACTACCTGGCGTGCAGTCAGGCACTGTTCGGCGATGAGCGTTTGTTGCACCAACCGGAGTTGCTGGAGCAGCCGCAATGGGCGTGCGAATCTGCCGCGTGGTTCTGGCAGAGCAATGGCTTGAACGAGCTGGCTGACCAGGACCAGTTCACCACGATCACCCGGCGCATCAATGGTGGCCTCAACGGTCTGGAGAACCGTATGCAACTGTGGGCGCGGGCGAAGGCGGTGTCATGGGCTTCCTGACGTCGTGTCGCCTGCTTGGGTTTTGCCTGTTGTTCGCAGTTTCGGCGGGTGTTGCCTGGCAGGTACAGGCTTGGCGATATGGCGCACAACTCGAGCACCTGCAGGCTCTGCATGCCGCAGCACTCAGCCAGCAACAACAGGTGGAACAGGACAAACGGCTGGCACTGGAGCAACAACTCAGCGCCAGCGACCAACAACACACCCGGGAGCTTTCCGATGCACAGCGCGATCAGGCTCACCTGCGGGATCGCCTGGCCACTGCTGATGTGCGGTTGTCAGTCCTTCTCGACACCAGCGACCCAACCAACGGCTGGCCAATGCCAGCCCCCACCCCCTCCGGCAGCGTGGTTCATGCAGCCCCGCGAGCCCGACTTGACCCGGCGCATGCTCAACGAATTATCGGCATCACCGACGACGGTGATAACGCCATGATCGCCTTGCGCGCCTGCCAGGCGTATGTCCGGGCCGTCGCGCGTTAGTCTCTTGTAACTTGCATGGCCCATGGGCTCCTGTAGGGTAGGCAAACGCCCGTCCACTCCAGGAGATGACCGTGAAGGAAATTACTCAACTCGCCGCTGAACTTGGTCGACGCTTGCAGGTGCTCAATGCCCACGTCACAACGGCCGAGTCGTGCACCGGCGGCGGTATCGCCGAGGCGATCACGCGGATTCCCGGGAGTTCGGCCTGGTTCGAGGCGGGCTATGTCACGTATTCCAATCGCCAGAAGACCCGGCAGCTGAATGTGCCGGAAGCGCTGTTCCCCAAGGTCGGGGCCGTCAGTCGCGAAGTGGTGGAGGCGATGGTGCGGGGTGCCCAGGAGGAAAGCCTGGCGCGTTTTGCCGTAGCGGTCAGCGGTGTGGCCGGCCCCGATGGCGGTTCGCCGGACAAGCCGGTGGGCACCGTATGGCTGGCCTGGGGCGTGGGCGATGAGGTTACCGCCGAGCTTGAACACTTCCCTGGGAACCGTGACGAGGTTCGCCGACAAACGGTAAAGGCCGCGCTAGAGGGCTTGTTGCGACGAGCTGCAGCAGAAATAGAAAAACAGGGGTAGGCGATCACGGATCTTTGTGGAACAATACTGTCTACTTATACAGGTGTTGGCCGCCAGGCCTTATTGATTACGTGAGGACTTTAATGGACGACAACAAGAAGAAAGCCTTGGCTGCGGCCCTGGGTCAGATCGAACGTCAATTCGGCAAGGGTGCCGTAATGCGTATGGGCGATCACGACCGTCAGGCGATCCCGGCTATCTCCACTGGCTCTCTGGGTCTGGACATCGCGCTCGGCATTGGCGGCCTGCCAAAAGGCCGTATCGTTGAGATCTACGGTCCTGAATCTTCCGGTAAAACCACCCTGACCCTGTCGGTGATTGCCCAGGCACAAAAAATGGGCGCCACCTGTGCGTTCGTCGATGCCGAGCACGCCCTGGATCCTGAATACGCCGGCAAGCTGGGCGTCAACGTTGACGACCTGCTGGTTTCGCAACCGGACACCGGTGAGCAAGCGCTGGAAATCACCGACATGCTGGTGCGCTCCAACGCCATCGACGTGATCGTGGTCGACTCCGTGGCAGCCCTGGTACCCAAGGCTGAAATCGAAGGCGAAATGGGCGACATGCACGTGGGCCTTCAAGCCCGCTTGATGTCCCAGGCCCTGCGTAAAATCACCGGTAACATCAAGAACGCCAACTGCTTGGTGATCTTCATCAACCAGATCCGGATGAAGATCGGCGTGATGTTCGGCAGCCCGGAAACCACCACCGGTGGTAACGCGCTGAAGTTCTACGCTTCGGTCCGTCTGGACATCCGTCGTACTGGCGCGGTGAAGGAAGGTGACGAGGTTGTTGGTAGCGAAACCCGCGTTAAAGTCGTGAAGAACAAGGTGGCCCCGCCGTTCCGTCAGGCCGAGTTCCAGATTCTCTACGGCAAGGGTATCTACCTGAACGGCGAGATGATCGACCTGGGCGTGCTGCACGGTTTCGTCGAGAAATCCGGTGCCTGGTATGCCTACAACGGCAGCAAGATCGGCCAGGGCAAGGCCAACTCGGCCAAGTTCCTTGCGGATAACCCGGATGTTGCCGCTACGCTCGAGAAGCAGATCCGCGACAAGTTGCTGACCCCGGCACCTGACGTCAAGGCTGCCGCCAACCGCGAGCCGGTTGAAGAAGTAGAAGAAGTCGACACTGACATCTGAAGCAAACGATGAGCGTTGTCCTGGATACACCCGTCGCCGTAAGGCGCACTGCAATGGACCTGCTCGCACGGCGCGAGCATGGTCGAGTCGAGCTGACGCGTAAGCTGCGTCAGCGTGGCGCAGATCCCGAGATGATCGACGCAGCCCTTGACCGTTTGACGGAAGAAGGGCTGCTGTCGGAGTCCCGTTACCTCGAAAGTTTCGTCTCCTACCGAGCCCGATCCGGCTATGGCCCTGCACGAATTCGTGAAGAGCTGAGCCAGCGTGGCCTGCAGCGTGCTGATATCGAACTCGCGTTGCGTGAGTGCGGCATCAGTTGGCAGGCGCAACTGGAAGAAACCTGGCGGCGCAAGTTTGCCGGTCATCTGCCTATTGATGCGCGTGAGCGGGCCAAGCAAGGTCGCTTCCTGAGTTATCGCGGGTTTTCGATGGAGATGATCAGTCGCCTGTTGAGCGGTCGGGATATGGATGACTGAAGGCTGCGCCTGGTAAAGGTTGCTCTGATCATTGCGGGGCTTGGTGTGGCGAGGGAGCTTGCTCCCGCTGGGCTGCGCAGCGGCCCCAACCTGCGCATCGTTCTACCTGACACAACCCAAAAGGCCCACTATGAAAATAGCGGGCCTTTTTTCGTTTCCGTGTCAGGTCACGCCGTCTCCGTCACCCGCTGCTGCGGTTTTCCCTGAGCCTGGGCCCAGTTTTCCGGCAAGTTGATGTAATCCACCAATTCCCGCAACCGTCCCTGATCACGCCCGTTGAAGTTGAACACCAGCCGCGTCAGATGGCTGAAGCTTGGCTCGTCATGCTCTTCGCCGGTGTACGCGATTTGTTGGAAGTCGCCACTGAGGCGAAGGCTGGCGAACGCCTCCTGCAGGTGGGCCAGTGCGCGGTCACTCAACGGATGATTCATGCGAATCACAAACTGGCGCTTCAGCCAGCGGGTGGAGTGAAAGTTGGCGTAGAACTGGTTGATTTCGTCCACCGCCTCTTCGGCGCTGTACACCAGGCGGACCAGCTTGAGGTCGGTGGGCAGGATGTAGCGATTGGCCTCAAGCTGGCTGCGGATAAAGTCCAGTGCGCCTTGCCAGAAGCTACCGCCCGGTGCATCCAGCAGCACCACCGGTACCAGCGGGCTTTTGCCGGTCTGGATCAGGGTCAGCACCTCCAGCGCTTCATCCAGGGTACCGAAACCGCCCGGGCACAGGATCAAGGCGTCGGCTTCCTTGACGAAGAACAGCTTGCGGGTAAAGAAGAAGTGGAAGGACAGCAGGTTCTCGGTGCCATCGATGGTCGGGTTGGCGTGCTGTTCAAAGGGCAGGGTGATGTTGAACCCCAGGCTGTGCTCCAGGCCGGCACCCTCGTGGGCCGCCGCCATGATGCCGCCGCCACCGCCGGTGATCACCATCAGGTCCGAACGGGCCAGGACCGCGCCCACTTCCCGGGCCAGTGCATACAACGGGCTTTCCACCGGCGTGCGCGCCGAGCCGAACACCGTGACTTTGCGCCGCCCCTTGAACTGTTCGAGCACGCGGAAGGCGTGGTCCAGTTCCCGTATAGCCTGCAAGGTGATCTTGGCATTCCAGCGGCTGCGGTCGTCCTGGGCCATGCGCAACACGGTGAAGATCATGTCGCGATAAAGGGGAATATTCGGGCTGTTGGGCGCAATCAAATGGAGTTGCGCGTCGACCTGCTGCGTGAGGTCGGTGCCGTTTTCTTCAAATTGACGGATCAGGAGTTCATTCGGTTCGTAAGGCATTCAACTTCTCCTTCTTCACAGAACCCTGGGTGCCGGCGAGAGATTCGTCGGGACCACGACACTGCATGTGTCGTTGCCTCTGATTAACGAGGTGGGCGAAACCGGTTCTGTATATTCCTTATGATTAAAAACCTTTGCATTGCACGCTCAGGAGGGCAACCCTCTTTTGCCCTGAAAATGTTACAGGACGGTGTGAAAACCCGATGTTCCAGGCGTTCAGGATGAATTGATCATGAGCCTATAAAGTCTTGGCTGGCAACCGCTTATTGATCACTTCTGAGGGAGTTTAGACGCTGCCGCGGGCGGGCAATGGCGGAGAGTGCAGAGGGGTATATTGCGCGCCGCTGGTCAGCGGCGCGCGACAGGAGTTATCGCTTACTTTTTCTTCTTCGCGGCAGCCGGTGCCGGGCAATCTGCTTCCTGGAACTTCACCGAGGCTACCGGGCGGTTGGTTTTGTTCTCGGTGATTTCATAGCGCATGATCGCGCCCTTGGCCATCAGCTCGCGGTAACCCTTGTTCAGGCACACACTTTGGCCGAGCTGGAAGTACACAGCCTTGGGGTTGGCGCGCATTTGCTCGGCGCGGTCGGGCAGTACGCTCAAATGGTCAATCAGCTGCAAGCCTTCAACGGTGTAGGCAACTTCCAGGGTCTTTTCGTCAATTTCCCGTGGCAGTTCTTTGTTGGTTTCCTCTGCGACGCTTTGCAGCTTCCTGTTCAGTTGAGCCTCCAGCAACGAGGCCGCTTGGGCACCCAGAGGCAACACCAGCGCGAGGGCGACGGACGGAACTACAAGGCGTGGCATAAGACGCAGCATGAAACTCTCCTGATTCGGTTACTGGTGCATAGACCAGCCACTGCGCTGTGCGTTCAGTGGCGCGGGATTATAGGTGACCGCTTGCCCCTAGGGCCAGCCTATTGCCGGGAAGTGCAGGTGGCCGGGGGAGGCTCTGGTAAACTGCGGTAACTTTTGCCTTCCGAGTTCTATCCGTGTCGATTTCCACTTCCCTGCGGCGCTCCCGATGAGCCATGCCGTCTCCCGTTTGCGCACGCAGCGCCTGGCCCGTGCCGTAAAACCGTTTGTAGCGCGAGGCTCGCGGGCCGAACGCTGCCCCGGCTGCCGGGTGATTCCCGAGTACTGCCTGTGCGCCTGGCGGCCCAAGGTCCAGGCCAGATCCGGCATGTGCCTGCTGATGCACGACGTAGAGCCGATGAAACCCAGCAACACCGGCTGGCTGATTGCCGATGTGATCAACGACACGACCGCGTTCCCCTGGTCGCGCACTGAGGTTGAGCCGGAGTTGCTGACCTTGCTGGCCGACCCGCAATGGCAGCCATACATCGTCTTTCCCGGCGAATTCGTGGCCCCGGAGCGGGTGGTCCATCAGGTCAGGCTGGAGGAGGGCAAGCGCCCGCTGTTCATTTTGCTGGACGGCACCTGGAGCGAGGCGCGCAAGATGTTCCGCAAGAGCCCGTACCTGGAGCACTTGCCGGTGCTGAGCCTGGCGCCCGAGCAACTGTCGCGCTACAAGCTGCGTCGCTCCAAGCGTGATGACCACTTCTGCACCGCCGAAGTCGCCGCGCTGTGCCTGGAGCTGGCTGAAGATGCCGCAGCCAGTGAAGTCCTGGATGCCTATCTGGACGTATTCAGCACTCACTACCTGGCCGCCAAGTTTCAACTGGCGCTGGACCCGGCCGATGTCGTCCATACTCGCCTTGCACCTTATCTATAGGTGTCATGGCCAGCCGACCTTTGCATGATGGCCGCGCAAACGCGCAGCCCGCTAAAATAGCCACGGGCGTAGCGCTTGACCACCCAGGCTACGCTGGGCATGCTTGGCGCCGATTGGGGCGCTGTCACAGATTGGATACGTCGCTTTTGACGTTGAGCGCGCCCTTTGGTGACTGCTGGCCTGGCAGCCACCTTGCGCGTTGGCGAGCACTGAACCCATCAGTGCCGCCCTAAAAAACAGGATCATTTAATAAATGGCCACATACGAAATCCTGATTGCCGATGACCACCCGCTGTTTCGCAGTGCGCTGCACCAGGCGGTCACGCTGGGCCTGGGGCCGGATGTACGCCTCGTCGAAGTCGCCAGCATTGCCGAGCTGGAAACCCGCCTTACCGAAAAGTCCGACTGGGACCTGGTCCTGCTGGACCTGAACATGCCGGGTGCCTACGGTTTTTCCGGGCTGGTGCTGCTGCGTGGGCAATACCCGCAGATACCGGTGGTGATGGTGTCGGCCCAGGAAGAGGCGTCGGTGGTGGTGCGCTCCAAGGAGTTCGGTGCCAGTGGTTTCATTCCCAAGTCCAGCTCCATGGAAGACATCCAGAAAGCCGTGCGCACGGTGCTGGATGGCGATGTCTCCTGGCCGCCGCAGGCCTTTGAAGAGATCAACGTCTCCGACGAAGCCAAGGCCGCGCGTGATGGCCTGGCCAGCCTCACGCCCCAGCAGTTCCGCGTATTGACCATGGTCTGTGAAGGCCTGCTGAACAAGCAGATTGCCTACGAGTTGAGCGTGTCGGAAGCGACCATCAAGGCTCACGTCACGGCGATCTTCCGCAAGCTCGGCGTACGTACGCGAACCCAGGCGGCGCTGCTCTTGCAACAACTTGAGTCAATTTCACAGCATTAAGACGCTGTTCATTCACGTTTTTTTGACTTTGCTTGCTCTAGTTTCCCCACACCTTTTTGCTCAGTTGCCTACTCTATGTCGCCTTTCAAGGGTCAAACCGGTATCAAACGTATCTTAAACGCAGGCGGATATTCCCTGGATGGCCTGCGTGCGGCTTTCACCGGCGAGGCGGCGTTTCGTCAGCTGGTGTTGCTCAATGTCATCCTGATCCCGCTGAGTTTCTTCCTTAACGTCAGCCGGGTAGAGCGGGCGCTGCTGATCGCCGTGTGCCTGCTGGCGTTGATCGTCGAGTTGCTCAACTCCGCCGTCGAAGCGGCGATCGACCGGATTTCCCTGGACCTGCACCCTTTGTCGAAAAATGCCAAGGACATGGGCAGCGCCGCGCAGTTCGTAGCGCTGACCATGATTACCCTGGTGTGGGCCGTTATCCTGATCTAGGCAATGGTCGGCAGTACAATCTCGTCGCTGCGCTGCACCCCGGCGGTGAACGACCGGCACAGCTCGAGGAATTCGCGCATCGCCGAGGTCTGGTACTTCTGCTTATGCCAGATGAAGTAGAACTGCCGGGCCAGGTCCAGGTCCGGGGTTTCCACCGGTACCAGGCTGCCACGCCGGAAGGCGTCGCGCAGCGCCAGCCGGGAAATGCAGCCAATCCCCAAGCCTGATTCCACCGCGCGTTTGATTGCCTCGGTGTGTTCCAGCTCCAGGCGGATATTCAGCGCGCTGCGGTGATGCCGCATGGCCTGGTCAAAGGTCAGGCGTGTTCCAGAGCCTTGTTCCCGCAGGATCCAGGCTTCATGGGTCAGCTCTTCCATGGTCGCCTGGCCGCGCTTGGCCAAGTGATGCTGGGGTGCGCAGAACACCACCAGTTCATCTTCCACCCAGGTTTGCACCTCGATGTCCGGGTGGCTGCAGTCGCCTTCGATTAGACCCAGATCAATTTCGTAGTGCGCCACCTGATGCACGATATGCGCAGTGTTCTGCACATGCAGCTTCACCTGGCTCTCGGGATGCTGCTGCATGAAGCTGCCGATCAGCAGCGTGGCCAGGTAGTTGCCGATGGTCAGCGTGGCCCCGACCGCCAGGGAGCCGAAGCCCGACTTGCCGTTGAGCAGGTCCTCGATCTCCTTGGCCTGGTCCAGCAGTGCCACTGCCTGGGGCAATAGCTGGTGACCGAGGGCGTTGAGGCTCAGGCGTTTGCCCGCGCGGTCGAACAACTGGCAGCTGGATTGACGCTCCAGCTCGGTAATCGACGTGCTGGCGGCGGATTGAGATAAGGCCAGAAGGCCAGCAGCGCGCGAGACGCTTTCCTGCTGGGCGACGGCGACGAAGACTTGCAGTTGACGTAGAGTAAATCGCATATCGATATAACCGATAACCCTTATCTTAATAATCCAGTTAACAGATATTGTCGCCGCCATTAGAATGCTGTGCAATTGCGCATCCATCATTTGGCGCAGACCCATTTCCAGGAGTCCCCCGTACATGAGCAACATGAACCACGAGCGTGTCCTCAGTGTTCATCACTGGAACGACACTCTGTTCAGCTTCAAGTGCACCCGCGATCCGGGCCTGCGCTTCGAGAACGGTCAGTTCGTGATGATCGGCCTGCAACAGCCCAACGGCCGCCCGCTCATGCGCGCTTACTCGATTGCCAGCCCGAACTGGGAAGAGCATCTGGAGTTCTTCAGCATCAAGGTGCCTGATGGCCCGCTGACTTCCCAATTGCAGCACTTGAAGGAAGGCGACGAGATCATCATCAGCAAAAAACCGACGGGCACCCTGGTGCTTGACGATTTGAAGCCGGGCAAGCACCTGTACCTGCTCAGCACCGGCACTGGCCTGGCGCCGTTCATGAGCGTGATCCAGGACCCGGAAACCTACGAGCGTTTCGAAAAAGTGATCCTGTGCCACGGCGTGCGTTACGTCAACGAAGTCGCCTACCGCGAATTCATCACCGAGCACCTGCCGCAGAACGAGTTCTTCGGCGAGGCCCTGCGTGACAAGTTGATCTACTACCCGACCGTGACCCGTGAGCCGTTCGAAAACGAGGGCCGCCTGACCGACCTGATGCGCAGCGGCAAGCTGTTCAGTGACATCGGCCTGCCGCCGATCAATCCTGAAGACGACCGCGCCATGCTGTGCGGCAGCCCAAGCATGCTGGATGAAACCAGCGAAGTGCTCAACAGCTTCGGTTTGAAGGTTTCCCCGCGTATGCGTGAGCCGGGCGACTACCTGATCGAGCGTGCGTTCGTCGAGAAATAAGCGCGACGCAAAAAAATGTGGGAGCGGGCTTGCTCGCGAAAGCGGTGTAACAGTCACCAGATGTATTGACTGA
>NZ_JBSVWQ010000010.1:0-69304 GCF_054071215.1 Pseudomonas sp. SDO5522_S412
TCAGTCACCGGATAGGTCGACTGATCCACCGCTTTCGCGAGCAAGCCCGCTCCCACATTTGATCTCCTGTGTTTGTTAGTGCGCGGTAGCTTGTAGGCCCGCTAGCAACAGGCGCTGATACAAGTCCTCCTTCAACCCCTCCGGCTTATCCAGTCGCATCCGTACCAAATGCTCGGGAAACGCTTCCGGCTCCGGTGCATCCAGCGCCGCCTTGCCCAGCTCCAGAATCTCCGTCAGCTTGAATTTGCTCTTGAGCCAGTTCAACGCCCGCAACAAATCCCGCTCTTCATCCGTGAAGTCACTGCCGAGCGGATACTCCGGGAACAGCCGTGGATGCCGCGCCTGAATCCCCTGCAGACGCTCCGGCGTGTTGTCGGCAAACCGCGGATCCAGCTGGAAATCCTTCGGCAACTTCCCGGCCTTCTGCGCCTGTTCGATCAAATCTTCCTGGAACCGTGAGTCGGTGATATTCAGCAGCGCCTCGATTACCCTGGCATCGGTCTGCCCACGTAAATCCGCGATGCCGTATTCGGTGATGACGATGTCTCGCAGGTGCCGGGGAATCGTGCAGTGCCCGTATTCCCAGACGATATTGGAACTGACCTCGCCGCCCGATTCGCGCCAGCTGCGCAGGATCAGGATCGAGCGCGCGCCTTCCAGCGCATGGCCCTGGGCGACAAAGTTGTATTGCCCGCCAACACCGCTGAGCACGCGGCCGTCTTCCAACTGGTCGGCCACGCCCGCGCCCAACAGGGTCACGGTAAACGCGCTGTTGATGAAGCGCGCATCCAGGCGCTGCAAACGCTTGAGTTCTTCCTGGCCGTACAGCTCGTTGATGTAGCTGATGCGGGTCATGTTGAATTCCAGGCGCTTGCTCTGCGGCAAGTCCCGCAAACGCTCGTAAAAGCTACGAGGCCCGAGGAAGAAGCCGCCATGCACCGAGATACCGTCGGTCTGTGCCGCTTCGTCCAGGGTGCCGGCGTTGGCCCGCTCCTGGGTCGCGACGTCCGGGTATACCTTGCGCCGCACAATCCCGGCATCGGCCAGCACCAGCAGGCCGTTGACGAACATTTCGCTGCAACCGTACAGCCCACGGGCAAACGGTGCGACGCCGCCTTCGTGGCTGATCAGCGGTGCCCATTGGTACACATCCAGGTCGGTAAGCAACAGGCGATACGCCTCGTTATCGGCCTGGCGCGCCAGCAAGGCCGCAGTCAGTGCATCGCCCATGGAGCCGATGCCGATCTGCAAGGTACCGCCGTCGCGCACCAGGGTGCTGGCGTGCAAACCGATAAAGTGATCCTGGAAACCCACCGGCATGTTCGGGGTGGAGAACAGCGTGGTGCTGTCCTTCTCGTCGATCAGGAAGTCGAACTCATCCATGCCCAGCTCGGCGTCGCCGGGCATGTAGGGCAAATCACTGTGAACCTGGCCCACCACCAGGATGGTTTCACCGGCCTCGCGGCGCTTGGCGATCATCGGCAACAGGTCGAGGGTGATGTCGGGGTTGCAGCTCAGGCTCAGGCGATCCGGATGTTCGGCGCTGCTGGCCACCAATTGCGCGACGAGGTTCAGGCCGGCGGCATTGATATCACGGGCAGCGTGGCTGTAGTTGCTGCTGACGTAATCCTGCTGCGCCGAAAGGCTGTGAAGCAAACTGCCGGGCTGCATGAAGAACTGCTGCACGTGAATGTTCGACGGCAGGCTGTCCTTGCGCAGTGCGGCGAGGAAGTCCAGCTCGGGATAGTCACCGAAGACCCGTTCGATAAAGGGCTCGAGAAAGCGCTTCTGCAAACCATCGCCCAAGGTAGGGCGACCCAGGGCCAGGGCTGTGTAGATGGTCAGCGCCCGGTCCGGCAACTTGGCGATACGCCGGTACAGCGCGTTGACGAACAGGTTGGGTTTGCCCAGGCCCAGGGGCATGCCCATGTGAATATGCGCCGGCAGCCGTGCCAGTACGTCGTCGACTGCTTGCTCGATTGAACACAACTGCACCATCCGACTTCTCCCGAACATTCCATGAATTGGGGTTGGACCGAGCTTGCCGGGTCTTTGCTGCAAAGAACAGCCTCAAAAGGCAAATCGCGGGCACAAAAAAGCCGCTGGTCAGCGGCTCTTTTGGCGAAGATCGGTTTATTTCAGACCCGACATCTTCTCGATCGCGCCTTTAAGCTCGGCATCCGAGCAATCGGCGCAGGTGCCTTTTGGCGGCATGGCGTTCAGACCGGTAATGGCCTTGGCCAGCAGGCCATCGAGGCCACCCTGATGGTCCGCGCGGTCTTTCCAGGCGGCGGTGTCACCGATTTTCGGTGCGCCCAACAGGCCGGTACCGTGGCAAGCGTTGCAGTGCTTGGCGATTACGTCATCCGGCGATTTCGCACCGCCGCCGCCGCCCGCAGCCACTGCCACTTCCATCCCCTTGCACTCTTGCCCCTGGACGCACACCTGGCCTACAGGCTCCAGGCGCTTGGCAATATCATCATTGGTCGCAGCTTGAGCGCTGACAGCCCATAGGGCCAGTACGGTTGCTGGTGCAGCCAGCATTTTCATAATTAGGTTCACGCGTTCACCCTCAATGGTGGCTATTCACGCCTGCGGCCACGGTTTCGCAGGCGGCGAAAGTATAACGGTTAGCCCGCCCCGCCGAAACAACCCTATTAACCAAGGGGAGATTCAGCAAGACAGAATGCTGCTACGGGCGTCTCTGCGACATAGGCAGGACGCCTCTTTTCTTAAAAGTTCGCGGGTGTGGCTGCGCTGATTAGTCGCGCCGGCACTTCGAACGGATTGCGAAAACGGTGCGGCTTGGTGCTTTCAAAGTAGTAGCTATCGCCGGCTTCGAGCACAAAAGTTTCAAGGCCGACCACCAGTTCCAGGCGACCTTCCACCAGGATCCCGGTTTCCTCGCCCTCGTGGGTGAGCATCTCTTCGCCGGTATCAGCACCTGGCGGGTAGATCTCGTTGAGGAACGCAATCGCCCGGCTCGGATGCGCGCGGCCCACCAGTTTCATGGTGACGGCGCCGTCGGAGATATCGATCAGCTCATTGGCTTTATAGACGATCTGGGTCGGTTTTTCCTGGAGGATCTCCTCGGAAAAGAACTCCACCATCGACATGGGAATGCCGCCCAGCACCTTGCGCAAGGAGCTGATGGAGGGGCTGACACTGTTTTTTTCGATCATCGAAATGGTGCTGTTGGTGACGCCCGCGCGCTTGGCTAGCTCACGCTGGGAAAGACCTTTCAGTTTACGGATGGATTGCAGTCGTTCGCCGACGTCCAATGCAGGAGCCTCCTAGGATTCAGGCGTTGTTGTAATTGAGCGTTATCATGGCGACAGCGTTCAGTATTTACAACACTTTGGCCTAAATCCCGGGATCTGCCATTCGTGGGTGCCGCTCAAGCGCCGGAATAGAGCCGTGGCACTCGGCGCAGGTTGCAGAAGATCTGGTACGGAATGGTGTCGGCGGCGGTGGCAACGTCACTGGCGAGGATGTTTTTGCCCCACAATTCGACGGTGGAACCGAGCCCGGCCTGGGGCACGTCGGTCAGGTCGACACACAGCATGTCCATCGACACACGGCCCAGCAACTGGCTGCGCTGGCCGGCCACCAGCACCGGGGTGCCGGTGGGTGCGTGGCGCGGGTAGCCGTCGGCGTAGCCCATGGCAACTACCCCGATGCGCATCGGTTTCGGGGTAATGAACCTGGCGCCGTAGCCCACAGGTTCGCCGGCCGGCAGTTCACGTACGCAGATGACTTTCGATTCGAGGGTCATCACCGGCTGCAAACGCGCGGCGATGGCCTGGCCTTCGCCAAACGGCGTGGCGCCGTAGAGCATGATGCCCGGGCGTACCCAGTCACTGGAAACGTTCGGCCAGCCCAGCACCGACGGCGAGTTGCGCAGGCTGACCTGGGCCGACAAGCCCTGGCGCGCCGCTTCAAACACCGCCACTTGCTCTTCGCTGCTGGTGCTGTCCAGCTCATCGGCGCGGGCGAAGTGGCTCATCAGCACGATCTTCGCGACTTTGCCGCTGGCCAGCAGGCGCTGGTAAGCGTCGTGATAATCCTTGGGGTGCAAGCCAACGCGGTGCATGCCCGAATCAAGCTTGAGCCAGACGGTCAGCGGCTTGCTGAGTTGCGCCTGTTCAATCGCGTCCAGCTGCCACAGCGAATGCACCACGCACCAGAAATCATGCTCGATGATCAGCGGCAGCTCGTCGGCTTCGAAAAAACCTTCGAGCAACAGCACCGGCCCGCGAATCCCGGCGGCCCGCAGCTCCAGCGCTTCCTCGATGCAGGCCACGGCAAACCCGTCCGCCTCGGCTTCCAGCGCCTGGGCAACACTCACGGCACCGTGGCCGTAGGCATCGGCCTTGATCACGGCGAGGGCCTTGGCCCCACCCGTGACTTCACGGGCCAGTTGGTAGTTATGGCGTAGGGCTTGGAGGTCGATCAGGGCACGGGCAGGACGCATGGCGGCAGGCTTCTAGGCGGCGGTGGGAAGAAAAAACCGGTACCCGCTGACAACGCAGGCACCGGGAGAGGATTTTTTGCTTACGGCAGAGCGGCCACAACCGACAGCTCCACCAGGATTTCCGGTTCGCAGAGTTTCGCTTCAACCGTGGCACGGGCCGGCGCGACGCCTTTTGGCAGCCACTTGTCCCATACCGCGTTCATCCCGGCGAAATCGGCGTCAATGTCTTTCAGGTAGATGGTCACCGACAGCAGCTTGGTCTTGTCGGTACCGGCCAGGTCCAGCAAACGCTCAATATTGACGAGGGTTTCGCGGGTCTGCTGTTCAATCCCGGCACTCATGTCGTCGCCGACCTGCCCTGCCAGATACACGGTACCGCTGTGAACAACGATCTGGCTCATGCGCTCATTGGTGAGCTGGCGCTGGATTGACATGTTTTGCAGACTCCTGGTGGTTGCCATAACGGGAAATATCGAGGCCTTCGGCACTGATTTGCGGGGTTTTCTTCGCCATCAGGTCGGCCAGCAAACGACCAGAGCCACAGGCCATGGTCCAACCGAGGGTGCCGTGGCCGGTGTTCAGGAACAGGTTTTTGAACGGGGTAGCACCGACAATCGGCGTGCCGTCTGGCGTGGTCGGGCGCAGGCCGGTCCAGAAACTGGCCTGGCTCAAATCACCGCCCTGAGGATAAAGGTCGTTGACGATCATCTCCAGGGTTTCCCGCCGACGCGGGTTCAGCGACAGGTCAAAACCGGCTATCTCAGCCATGCCACCGACGCGGATACGGTTGTCGAAACGGGTGATCGCGACCTTGTAGGTCTCATCGAGAATGGTCGAGGTCGGGGCCATCGCCGGGTTGGTGATCGGCACGGTCATCGAGTAACCCTTGAGCGGGTACACCGGCGCCTTGATTCCCAGTGGCTTGAGCAGCTTCGGCGAGTAGCTGCCGAGGGCCAGAACGTAGCGGTCGGCAGTTTCCAGCTTGCCGTCGATCCACACGCCGTTGATCCGGTCACCGGCGTAGTCCAGGCGCTGGATATCTTGCTCGAAGCGGAATTCGACACCCAGTTGCTTGCACATGTCGGCAAGGCGGGTGGTAAACATCTGACAGTCGCCGGTTTGGTCGTTCGGCAGGCGCAGGGCACCGGCAAGAATATCGGTGACGCTCGCCAGGGCCGGCTCGACGCGGGCAATCCCGGCGCGGTCCAGCAGCTCGTAAGGCACACCGGACTCTTTCAATACCGCGATGTCCTTGGCAGCACCGTCCAGTTGAGCCTGCGTACGGAACAGCTGGGTAGTCCCCAAAGTGCGCCCTTCGTAGGCGATGCCGGTCTCGGCACGCAGCTCGTCGATGCAATCGCGGCTGTATTCGGACAGGCGCACCATACGCTCCTTGTTCACCGCATAACGGCTGGCGGTGCAGTTGCGCAGCATCTGCGCCATCCACAGGTACTGGTCGATATCGGCGGTGGCCTTGATCGCCAGGGGCGCATGGCGCTCCAGCAACCATTTGATAGCCTTGAGCGGCACACCCGGCGCAGCCCATGGCGAGGCGTAGCCCGGCGAGATCTGCCCGGCGTTGGCGAAACTGGTCTCCATGGCCACAGCCGGCTGACGGTCGACCACGACCACTTCAAAACCAGCTCGTGCCAAATAGTAGGCACTGGCCACGCCAATGACACCGCTACCCAAGACCAGAACGCGCATTTTTATTCCCTCATCACGGCTTGACCGCTGACGTTTGTTGTTCAGCACAAAGATGTGGGCAGTATAAAAAGCAATCACCAGTGCATTTCACTATATAACTGCCTATATTTGGCGACAATTCTCGGCAAAAACCCTTTTCACGGAGGAGCATCCCCTATGCGGACCAACACTCAGACCAAGCGGGAGCTGGACAAGATCGACCGCAACATCCTGCGCATCCTGCAGGCCGACGGGCGAATTTCGTTTACTGAACTGGGGGAAAAGGTCGGGCTGTCGACCACGCCGTGCACCGAGCGGGTCCGGCGCCTGGAGCGCGAAGGGATCATCATGGGCTACAACGCCCGGCTCAACCCGCAGCATTTGAAGGGTAGCCTGCTGGTGTTTGTCGAGATCAGCCTCGACTACAAGTCCGGCGACACCTTTGAAGAATTCCGACGCGCCGTGCTGAAACTGCCCCACGTGCTGGAGTGCCACCTGGTGTCGGGGGATTTCGACTACCTGGTGAAGGCACGCATTTCGGAGATGGCGTCGTACCGCAAATTGCTCGGCGATATCCTGCTCAAGCTGCCCCACGTACGGGAGTCCAAGAGCTATATCGTGATGGAAGAGGTGAAAGAGAGCCTGAACCTGCCGATCCCGGATTAAGACAGCACCACAGGCCAATGTGGGAGCGGGGACATCCGCTAGACCAATACCTGACGCGTCGACGCCATGTACGCATGAATCTGCTTTTCCACCCGTGGGTGGATCAACTCCACCGGGCGGCGGTCGTTGGGGCATGGCAAGGTCGGCGTGGTGCCGAACAAGCGGCAAATCAGCGGGCGCTCGTCGTACACGGTGCAGCCATTGGGGCCGAGGTGCACGCAGTTGAGTTCGTCCATCGCCGCTTCCTGCTCGGCAGCGGTCTTGCGCGGCAGGCGCGACATTTCCTCGGGGGACGTGGTCACCGGCCCACAGCAGTCGTGGCAACCCGGGACACACTCGAACGAGGGAATCTGCCGGCGCAGCGCGTTGACTTTCTGACTGTTGCAACTCATCGACACAGGGACCGAACGGCGAATAGGCGTGGATTCTGCCCTAAAAGCCCCCGGTGAGACAGCTTCGCCCGACCGCTGTATCCTGCGTCAAATTTTCCAAACAGGGATGCTCCCCATGACCGCCAGCGCCCGGCACGCCAATTCCTACTACGCCGCCAGCAGTTTCCCGCAGCCTGATTATCCGGTGCTGACAGGTGAAATCGTGGCCGATGTGTGCGTGGTCGGCGGCGGCTTTTCGGGGCTCAACACCGCTCTGGAACTGGCCGAACGGGGTTTCAGCGTGGTCCTGCTGGAAGCCCGCAAGATTGCCTGGGGCGCCAGCGGGCGCAATGGCGGGCAACTGATTCGTGGCGTCGGTCATGGCCTGGATCAGTTCACCAACGTCATCGGCGCCGAGGGCGTGCGCCAGATGAAACTGATGGGCCTGGAAGCCGTGGAAATCGTACGCCAGCGGGTCGAACGTTCGCAGATCGCCTGCGACCTGACCTGGGGCTACTGCGACCTGGCCAACAAACCCCGCGACCTGGAACACCTGGCCGCCGACGCCGAAGAGCTGCAAGGCCTTGGCTATCGCCATGAAGTGCGCCTGCTGCAAGCCAGCGAGATGCGCAGTGTGATCGGCTCCAACCGCTATGTTGGCGGCATGATCGACATGGGCTCCGGCCACCTGCACCCGCTGAACCTGGCCCTCGGCGAGGCAGCCGCTGCACAGCGGTTGGGCGTCCAGTTGTTCGAGCATTCCGAAGCGGTGCGGATCGATTACGGCCCGGAGGTCAACGTTCACACCGCCCAGGGCAATGTGCGCGCCAAGACCCTGGTGCTGGGCTGCAATGCTTATTTGAACGGCCTCAACCCGCATCTGAGCGGCAAGGTGCTGCCCGCCGGCAGCTACATCATCGCCACCGAGCCCTTGAGCGAAGCCCAGGCAGCCGAGTTGCTGCCGCAAAACATGGCGGTGTGTGACCAGCGGGTGACGGTGGATTACTTCCGGCTGTCAGCCGACCGACGCTTGCTGTTCGGCGGTGCCTGCCATTACTCCGGACGGGATCCGAAGGACATCGGTGCCTATATGCGTCCGAAAATGCTGCAGGTGTTCCCACAACTGGCCAACGTGAAAATCGACTACCAGTGGGGCGGGATGATCGGCATTGGCGCCAACCGCCTGCCGCAGATTGGCCGACTGGCCGACCAGCCCAATGTGTATTTCGCCCAGGCCTATGCCGGCCATGGCCTCAACGCCACCCACCTGGCAGGCAAACTGTTGGGCGAAGCCATCAGCGGCCAGCAAAGCGGGCGCTTTGATCTGTTTGCCAAGGTGCCGCACATCACTTTCCCGGGCGGCAAGCATTTGCGCTCGCCGCTGCTGGCGCTGGGAATGCTCTGGCACCGATTGAAAGAACTGGTCTGAATCAGCCGCGCCAGAAGGGCTTCAAGCCTTCCCGGCGCGCCTGCTCGGCACTCAGGCCCACGTCTCGCAGTTGCTCGGGGGTCAGCTCCAGCAAGGTTTTGCGCGTATGCATGCGGTGCCAGAACAACGCCCATGAACTGAGTGTGGGGGCCTTGGTACGCGCCGCCATGCGCCGCTCCTGCCCGGCTTCCAGTTCCTGACTGTGTAACGCCAACCGCACATCGCTCATACCGCTCATTTTCCTGCCCCTCATTAACGTGTTGCCATGAGTACGTAGGATGAGCCGGCGCGTAAAACCATGACAGATTCAACCACCCTGTATTAAATCCATACAGATACTGCCTATCGGCCGCTGAATCCTGTATTTTCGGCCTATCTGTACTGGTAACCGGGAAGCACCGCCATGACCCTATACGTCAACCTCGCCGAACTGTTGGGCACGCGCATCGAGCAGGGCTTCTATCGCCCGGGCGACAGATTGCCGTCAGTTCGGGCCTTGAGTGTGGAGCATGGGGTCAGCCTGAGCACCGTGCAGCAGGCCTACCGCTTACTGGAAGACAACGGCCTGGCGATGCCCAAACCCAAATCCGGCTACTTCGTACCGGTGGGCCGCGACTTGCCGGCATTGCCCGCCGTAGGCCGCCCGGCCCAGCGCCCGGTGGAAATTTCCCAGTGGGACCAAGTGCTGGAGCTGATCCGCGCGGTGCCACGCAAAGACGCCATACAGTTGGGCCGGGGCATGCCGGATGTATTGTCGCCGACCATGAAACCCCTGCTACGCAGCCTCGCCCGGATCAGTCGGCGCCAGGACATGCCGGGGCTGTATTACGACACTATCCATGGCAACCTGGACCTGCGTGAACAGATTGCCCGCCTGATGCTCGATTCAGGCTGCCAACTGACGCCCCAGGACCTGGTGATCACCACCGGCTGCCACGAGGCCCTGTCCGCCAGCATCCACGCCATTTGCGAGCCCGGCGACATCGTTGCCGTCGACTCGCCAAGCTTCCACGGCGCCATGCAAACCCTGAAGGGCCTGGGCATGAAAGCCCTGGAAATCCCCACCGACCCACTCACCGGTATCAGCCTGGAAGCGCTGGAACTGGCACTGGAACAATGGCCGATCAAAGTCATACAGTTGACCCCCAACTGCAACAACCCACTGGGCTACATCATGCCGGAGTCGCGCAAACGCGCACTGCTGACCCTGGCCCAGCGCTTTGACGTGGCGATCATCGAAGACGACGTGTATGGCGAACTGGCCTACAGCTACCCGCGGCCACGCACCATCAAGTCCTTCGACGAAGATGGCCGCGTCGTACTGTGCAGCTCTTTCTCGAAGACCCTCGCACCCGGCCTGCGGATTGGCTGGGTCGCACCCGGTCGCTATCTGGAGCGTGTGCTGCACATGAAATACATCAGCACCGGCTCCACCGCGACCCAGCCGCAGATCGCGATTGCCGAGTTTCTGAAAGGTGGGCATTTCGAGCCACATTTGCGGCGGATGCGCACGCAATACCAGCGCAATCGCGACCTGATGCTCGATTGGGTCAGCCGCTATTTCCCGGCAGGCACCCGCGCCAGCCGCCCCCAGGGCAGTTTCATGCTGTGGGTGGAACTGCCGGAAGGCTTCGATACCCTGAAACTCAACCGGCTGCTGGTGGATGAAGGTGTACAGATTGCCGTGGGAAGTATCTTTTCCGCCTCCGGCAAGTACAGGAACTGCCTGCGCATGAACTACGCTGCCAAACCAACGCCGCAGATTGAAGAGGCTGTACGCAAGGTCGGCGCGACCGCCATCCGGTTGCTGGCCGAAGCGATGGACTGACCTTTTACAGGAAATAGCCGTCATATGCCGACAATCGCCCTGATTCGGAACCCATGTCATTGATGACCCACCGGCTATTACCGTTTTTCCTGCTGGGCATCCTGGCCCTGGGCGGCTGCGCCACCATCGACGCGCCACGCACACCCAGCGAGGCGCTGCCGGCCAGCGAATCTTCCTTCGGCCGCTCGATCCAGGCCCAGGCCGCACCCTACAAAGGCCGCTCCGGGTTCCGCCTGCTGCCCAACAGCAGCGAAGCCTTCATGGCCCGCGCCGAACTGATCCGCAACGCCCAGACCAGCCTCGACTTGCAGTACTACATCGTCCACGACGGCATCAGCACCCGCATGCTCGTGGATGAACTGCTCAAGGCCGCCGACCGTGGCGTGCGCGTGCGCATCCTGCTGGACGACACCACCAGCGACGGCCTGGACCAGATCATCGCCACCCTCGCCGCCCACCCGCAGATCCAGATTCGCCTGTTCAACCCGCTGCACCTGGGCCGCAGCACCGGCGTGACGCGGGCCATGGCACGGCTGTTCGACCTGTCGCTGCAACACCGGCGCATGCACAACAAGCTGTGGCTGGCAGACAACAGCGTGGCCATCGTCGGCGGGCGCAACCTGGGGGATGAGTATTTCGACGCCGAGCCCAACCTCAACTTCACCGATATCGACATGCTCAGCGTGGGCCCGGTGGCCGAGCAACTCGGCCACAGTTTCGATCAGTACTGGAACAGTGCCCTGAGCAAACCCATTGGTGACTTCGTCAGCAGCGCTTCCAAAGGCGACCTGGCCAGTGCCCGCGTACGCCTGGAAGATTCCCTTGCCGAGTCTCGCCAACAAAACCATGCCCTGTACAACCGCCTGCGCACCTACAAGACCCAGCCGCGCATGGACATCTGGCGTCGCGAGCTGATCTGGGCCTGGAACCAGGCGCTGTGGGATGCGCCGAGCAAGGTGCTGGCCAAGGCCGATCCGGATCCACGGCTGCTGCTGACCACCCAACTGGCGCCCGAGCTGGAAGGTGTCAGCCATGAGCTGATGATGATTTCGGCTTACTTCGTTCCAGGCCAGCCTGGCCTGGTATACCTGACCGGTCGCGCGGACGCCGGTGTATCGGTAAGCCTGCTGACCAATTCCCTGGAAGCCACCGACGTACCGGCCGTGCACGGCGGTTATGCGCCCTATCGCAAGGCGCTGCTGGAACACGGGGTGAAGCTATACGAGTTGCGTCGCCAGCCGGGAGACGGTGGCGGCAGCGGACCTCATCTGTTCCGCAAAGGTACATTCCACGGTTCGGATTCCAGCCTGCACAGCAAGGCGATCATCTTTGATCGGGAGAAATCCTTCATCGGCTCATTCAACTTCGACCCGCGCTCGGTGCTGTGGAACACCGAAGTCGGGGTGCTGGTGGACAGTCCCGAACTGGCGGAACACGTGCGCAACCTGGCACTGGAGGGCATGGCGCCCCCGTTGAGCTATCAGGCGAAGCTGCAGGATGGCCAGGTGGTATGGGTGACCGAAGACAACGGCCAACTGCACACCCTGACCCGCGAACCCGGCAGTTGGTGGCGCCGGTTCAATGCCTGGTTTGCTACATCCGTCGGGCTGGAACGCATGCTTTAAGAACAGCGACGGGACCTGTGGGAGCTGGCTTGCCTGCGATGGCGGAGTGTCAGTTTACGTATCCGGTGCTGACACTCCGCCATCGCGGGCAAGCCCGGCTCCCACAGGTGATCGCATTTCAAGTTCAGGCGGGTTGTGCGGCGCCGAACGCACCTTGGCGCAGCAACAGGATCACCAACCCCAACGCCCCCGCCGCCATCAACAACGGCAACGCATGCCCGCTGATCCACTGGCTGCCGGCACCGGCCACCAGCGGGCCGATCAGGCAGCCAATGCCCCACAGCTGCGCGATATGCGCATTGGCGCGCACCAGTGCGTCGTCGCGGTAGCGCTCGCCAATCAGGATCAGCGACAGGGTGAATAACCCGCCGGCGCTGGCCCCGAACAGCACCCACACCGGCCAGATCATCAGCGTATCGAGCAACAGCGGAATCGCCAGGCTCGTCACCAGCAGCATCAGCGCGCAGCCGAGAAACAGCGTGCGCCGAGGCAGGTAGTCCGCCAGCGCGCCAATCGGCAGTTGCAGCAACGCATCACCGACCACCACCGTGCTGACCATCGCCAGGGCAATCTCGGCGGTGAAACCCTGTTGCAGGCAATACACCGGCAACAACGTAAGAATCATCGCCTCGAATGCGGCGAACAACGCCACCGCCCAGGCAATCGCCGGCAAGCCCTGGCAGAAGCGCAGCAGGTCGCCAAAGGTCACGCTGAAAGACTCGGCAGTCGGCGCACCGGAACGGCCCAGCAGCAGGATCGGCGAGCACGTCAGCAGGCCGACACCCACCCAGAAGCCAATATCGTTGTCCGTACCCAGCGCGCCCAGCAACAACGGGCCCGACAGCTGGCTCAAGGCATAGCTGCAGCCATACAGCGCCACCAGACGGCCGCGCCAGCGTTCGATCACCAGTTGGTTGATCCAGCTTTCGCCGAGGATAAACACGATGGTCAGGATCACCCCGATCATCAGCCGCAACACCAGCCATACCGAGTAGCTGGGCAATACCGCCAGCAAGCCGATGGAAATCGCCCCCGCCCACAGGCACAGGCGCATCAGGTTCGCCGTGCCCAGGCGCGAGGCCAGGCCGCTGGAGACCTTGGCACCCAGTAGCACACCGAAGGCCGGCATCGCCGCCATGACTCCGATGGCGAAGCTGCCATAGCCCCAGCTTTCCAGGCGCAGGGACACCAACGGCATGCTCACGCCCAAGGCCAGGCCCACGCTCAAGACCGACGCCAACACGGCGAAATAGGTCGCCCAACGCATTTCCACGCTCCTGTGGATTATTTGGAGATCACACAAAACAGTGTGGGAGCGGGCTTGCTCGCGAATGCGGTGTCCCCATCCCTCCATCCGCGAATTTTCTCCCCCCCTCTCTCGCCAGTCAATACATCAGCGACTGTGATACCTCATTCGCGAGCAAGCCCGCTCCCACATTTTTTTCAGCGGTGTTCCTAGAAGCTTACAACTTGATCCAGGTCGCCTTCAGCTCGGTGTACTTGTCGAACGCGTGCAGCGACTTGTCGCGGCCGTTACCCGACTGCTTGAAACCACCGAACGGTGCGGTCATGTCGCCGCCATCGTACTGGTTGACCCACACGCTGCCGGCACGCAGTGCCTTGGCGGTCAGGTGTGCCTTGGAGATGTTCGACGTCCACACCGCAGCGGCCAGGCCGTATTGGGTGTCGTTGGCGATCGCAATGGCTTCTTCCACGCTGTCGAAGGCAATCACCGACAGCACCGGGCCGAAGATTTCTTCCTGGGCGATCTTCATGGCGTTGGTCACGCCGTCGAAAATCGTCGGCTCCACATAGGTGCCACCGCTTTCCTGCAGCGTGCGCTTGCCGCCGGCCACCAGCTTGGCGCCATCGGCATGCCCGGCTTCGATGTACGACAGCACGGTGTTCATCTGCTGGGTGTCCACCAGCGCACCGACCGTGGTGGCCGGGTCCAGCGGGTTGCCCGGCTTCCAGGCCTTGAGGGCCTCGATCACCAGCGGCAGGAATTTATCCTTGATCGAACGCTCCACCAGCAGGCGCGAACCGGCGGTGCACACTTCGCCCTGGTTGAAGGCGATGGCGCCAGCCGCGGATTCGGCGGCGGCTTGCAGGTCCGGGGCATCGGCAAACACGATGTTCGGGCTCTTGCCACCAGCTTCCAGCCAGACGCGCTTCATGTTCGACTCGCCGGAGCGAATCAGCAGTTGCTTGGCGATCTTGGTGGAACCGGTGAACACCAGGGTGTCGACGTCCATGTGCAGCGCCAGGGCGTTGCCCACGGTATGGCCATAACCCGGCAGCACGTTGAACACGCCTTTCGGGATGCCGGCCTCAACCGCGAGGGCAGCGATGCGGATGGCGGTCAGCGGTGATTTTTCAGATGGCTTGAGGATCACCGAGTTACCGGTGGACAACGCCGGCCCGAGTTTCCAGCAGGCCATCATCAGCGGGAAGTTCCACGGCACGATGGCCGCGACAACGCCGACGGGCTCACGGGTCACCAGGCCCAGCTGGTCGTGAGGGGTGGCTGCGACTTCATCGTAGATCTTGTCGATGGCCTCGCCGCTCCAGCTCAGCGCTTGCGCCGCGCCTGGGACGTCGATGTTCAGGGAGTCGCTGATCGGCTTGCCCATGTCCAGGGTTTCAAGCAGTGCCAGCTCTTCGGCGTTGGCCTTGAGCAGGCCGGCGAAACGGATCATGGTGGCTTTGCGCTTGGCTGGCGCCAGGCGCGACCAGGCACCGGAATTGAACGTGGCACGGGCGTTTTCTACGGCACGCTGGGCGTCGGCGACGTCACAGCTGGCAACGGTTGCCAGCAGGCGGCCATCGACTGGGCTCAGGCATTCGAACGTGTCGCCGGAAACGGCGGCGGTGTATTCGCCATTGATGTAGGCGCGGCCTTCGATCTTCAGATCCTTGGCGCGTTGTTCCCAGTCGGCACGGGTCAGGGTGGTCATGCGAGTGTCCTCCTCTTATTGAATACAAGGGCCGGGCGATGTACCCAGGCACCTTCGAAGAATTCTTGCCCGGCCAGCCAGCTGTTCGGCTCAAGGCAGCTGCCACCCTAAACCAGCGGCGATGGATGTTTCAATATATTTGACATAACGGCAGCAAACGCCCTTGCGATGTTCATTTTAATAAACATAGACTTTGAGCTCTCCAACCGCAGGCCAGACGGGACACGCCCATGAACATCCAGAATATCGTCGACTTCAGCCAGGCCAGGACCGAGCCAGATCGCTACCGTCCGGCTGCGGAGAAAATCCTCAAGGGCGACCCGGAGCAAACCGTCTACAACCACTACAACAGTCCGTGCGGCCAGATGAGCGCCGGGGTCTGGGAAGGTGAAGTCGGACAGTGGAAGGTCAACTACACCGAGCATGAGTATTGCGAGATCGTGCAGGGTGTTTCGGTGTTGCGCGATGCCGACGGCAACGCCAAGACCTTGCGGGCCGGTGATCGCTTCGTCATTCCGGCCGGCTTCAGCGGCACCTGGGAAGTGCTGGAACCCTGCCGCAAGATCTACGTGGTGTTCGAAGAAAAGGCCTGATCATTTAACAGGCACAAAAAAAAGCCCGCATCGTGAGATACGGGCTTTTTTTCACAAGAAAGAAAACCAATTACTTGATTTTGCCTTCTTTGTAGATCACGTGCTTGCGAACGCGCGGGTCGAACATTTTCTTTTCGAGCTTGTCCGGGGTAGTACGCTTGTTCTTGTCGGTAGTGTAGAAGTGACCAGTACCGGCGCTAGAGATCATTCGAATCAATTCACGCATGATTTAGCTCCTTAGATTTTGCCGTCGCGGCGCAGTTCGGCCAGCACGACAGTGATGCCGCGCTTGTCGATAACACGCATGCCTTTGGCAGATACGCGCAGACGAACAAAACGTTTCTCTTCTTCAACCCAAAAGCGGTGATGCTGCAGGTTTGGCAGGAAACGACGACGGGTTTTGTTGTTTGCGTGGGAAATATTATTCCCAGTCACCGGACCCTTACCGGTAACTTGACAGACTCTCGACATGCCTCAGCCCTCTAAAACCACATGCCCAACCCGGCATGGGTTGGCCGCTTAATCTCTCAGTCATTTGGCGCCAGGCGCCGCGTTTCTTTAGGGTCTTACCGGCTACACCTACTAGCGAAGGAACCGGGCCCCTAGAAAAGAGCGCTGCTTTATACCAGAAAGACCCCAGTGCAACAACAGGCCGTGTACTTTTATACGCGTAAATCCAGGCCATGGACGCCTGAACCGTTGCCAGGGTGGGCCGCTATAGAAGCTAACCGCTCGTCGCACAGAATGATTTACAGCGCCCGCGCGCACTGCAAAGTGCTCGGCAAAACGACCTGAGGCGCCATCAAAACAGTATTTGCGGCAAAAGCACAGGCAAAAATGGGCTAGTCATTTGTCAATCAGCCCACTACGGTAGGACTTTTCCAGACTGCACTCGCAGATGGGCCTTCGATCTGCAAAGGAAACCGAATATGCGCCTCGCTGCCCTACCGCTATTGCTAGCCCCTCTTTTTATTGCTGCACACGCCCAGGCGGCCACTACCCTGAGCGTCTGCACCGAAGCCAGCCCCGAAGGCTTCGACGTGGTGCAATACAACTCGCTGACCACCACCAACGCCTCGGCAGACGTATTGATGAACCGCCTGGTGGACTTCGACGCCACCAGCGGCAAGCTGGTCCCGAGCCTCGCGGACAGCTGGGAAGTGTCGCCGGACGGCCTCACCTACACCTTCAAGCTGCACCCGGACGTTAAATTCCACCGCACTGACTACTTCACGCCAAGCCGCAGCCTGACCGCCGAAGACGTGCGCTTCAGCTTCGAGCGCATGCTCGACCCGGCCAACCCCTGGCACAAGATCGCCCAGAGCGGCTTCCCCCACGCCCAGTCGCTGCAGTTGCCCACGCTGATCAAGAAGATCGACGCCCTCGACCCGCTGACCGTGCGCTTCACCCTGGACCACGCCGATTCGACCTTCCTCGCCGCCTTGAGCATGGGCTTTGCCTCGATCTACCCGGCGGAATATGCCGACAAACTGCTCAAGGCCGGCACCCCGGAGAAGCTCAACAGCCAGCCTATCGGCACCGGGCCGTTCATTTTCGGGCGCTTCCAGAAGGACGCGACGATTCGCTACAAGGCCAACCCGGATTACTTCGCCGGCAAGCCTGCGGTAGATAACCTGATCTTTGCGATCACCCCGGACGCCAACGTGCGCCTGCAGAGACTGCGTCGCGACGAGTGCCAGATCGCCTTGTCGCCCAAGCCCCTGGATATTGATGCCGCCCAGAAAGACGCCGACCTGAAGATCGAGAAAACCGCGGCCTTCATGACCGCGTTTGTCGCCATCAACAGCCAGCATCCGCCACTGGACAAGCCGGAAGTTCGCCAGGCGATCAACCTGGCCTTCGACAAGGCCAGCTATCTGAAGGCCGTATTCGAAGGCACCGCCGAAGCCGCCAACGGCCCTTACCCACCCAATACCTGGAGCTATGCCAAGGACCTGCCGGGCTATCCGCAGGACATTGCCAAGGCCAAGCAACTGCTGGATCGCGCCGGGCTCAAGGATGGCTTCAAGACCACGATCTGGACCCGGCCGTCGGGCAGCCTGCTGAACCCCAACCCCAGCCTGGGCGCACAACTGCTGCAGGCGGACCTGGCCAAGGTCGGCATCCAGGCTGAAATCCGTGTGATCGAGTGGGGCGAACTGATCCGCCGCGCCAAGGCCGGCGAGCACGACTTGCTGTTCATGGGCTGGGCCGGTGACAACGGCGACCCGGATAACTTCCTGACGCCGCAGTTCTCCTGCGCAGCCGTGAAGTCCGGCACCAACTTTGCCCGCTACTGCGACCCGGCGCTGGACAAGCTGATCAGCGCCGGCAAGACCACCAGCGAACAAGGCGTGCGCAGCAAGCTGTACCAGCAGGCCCAGGCGCAGATCCAGCAACAGGCGCTCTGGCTGCCACTGGCGCACCCGACCGCGTTTGCGCTGACCCGCAAGAATGTCGAGGGGTATCAGGTGAGCCCGTTCGGGCGCCAGGATTACTCCAAGGTCAGCGTCAAGCCCTGACCCCTGCCAGGGGCTGGCATGCCAGCCCCTACATCCACCCAAATTCCGCCATCGACAGCGGGTCACCCTCCCCCACAATGATGTGGTCCAGCACACGCACGTCCACCATCTCCAGCGCCTTTTGCAGCACCTTGGTCAATTTTCGATCAGCGATGCTGGGCTCGGGGCTGCCGGAAGGATGGTTGTGGCACAGGATCAGCGCCGCGGCGTTGTAGTCCAGCGCGCGCTTCACCACTTGTCGCGGGTAGACGATGGCGTTGTCGATGGTGCCTTGAAACAGCTTTTCGAAACCCAGCACTCGATGCTTGGCGTCGAGAAACAGGCAGCCGAATATCTCGTGAGGCTCGTGGCGCAGCAGTGCCTTGAGGTAGTCGCGCACGGCCTCCGGGCTTTCCAGCACCGAATCGTTGCGCAGGCGTTCAGCCAAATGACGGCGCGCCATCTCCAGTACGGCTTGAAGCTGGGCGAACTTCGCCGGCCCCAACCCCAAATGCTGGCTGAACACCGGCTGCCTCGCCTCCATCAGCGCCCGAAGGCTGCCAAATTGCGCCAGCAGATGGCGCGCCAGGTCCACGGCACTTTTGCCTGACACCCCGGTGCGCAGGAAAATCGCCAGCAATTCCGCGTCGGAAAGGTTCTCCGCTCCCAGCTCCAACAGCTTCTCCCGCGGACGCTCTGCCGCAGGCCAATCGCGAATACTCATGGCACCTCCGTGTGCATGTGCGCCGCTGTTGCATGGCGGACGCTGTGGTATCTTAGGCCATCTTTTTGCGTGCGATTTCACCTGGGGAGGGGGCATCGCAACGCCATCACTGAACTGGAAAGGCAAGCCAATGCAGCGTCTGTATCGGAAACGCATCGTTCTCGGCGTCGGCGGCGGCATTGCCGCCTACAAGAGCGCAGAGCTGGTTCGCAGGCTTCTCGACCAAGGCGCCGAAGTGCGCGTGGTCATGACCCGTGGCGGCAGTGAATTCATCACCCCGTTGACCATGCAGGCCTTGTCCGGCCACCCGGTTCACCTCGACCTGCTGGACCCTGCGGCCGAAGCCGCCATGGGCCACATCGAGCTGGCCAAGTGGGCCGACCTGGTGCTGATCGCCCCGGCCACCGCCGACCTGATCGCCCGCCTGGCCCAAGGCATTGCCGACGACCTGCTGACCACCCTGGTACTGGCCACCGACGCCACCGTCGCGATCGCCCCGGCCATGAACCAGGCCATGTGGCGCGACCCGGCCACCCAGGCCAACACCCAACTCCTGCAAAGCCGCGGCCTCAAGGTTTTCGGCCCGGCCTCCGGCAGCCAGGCCTGCGGCGACGTGGGCATGGGCCGCATGCTCGAAGCCACCGACCTGGCCCACTGCGCCGCCGACTGCTTCCAGCACCTGGCCCTGACCGGCAAGCACGTGCTGATCACCGCCGGCCCGACCCAGGAAAACATCGACCCGGTGCGCTACATCACCAACCATAGCTCAGGAAAAATGGGCTTTGCCCTGGCGGAAGCGGCGGTCGAGGCAGGCGCCCGTGTGACGTTGATCACCGGCCCGGTGCATCTGCCGACCCCGGATCGCGTCACCCGAATCGACGTAGTCAGCGCCCGCGACATGCTGGCGGCCTGTGAAGCGGCGATTCCCTGCGACCTGTTCATCGCTTCGGCTGCGGTAGCGGACTACCGCCCCGAGGTGGTTGCGCCGCAGAAACTCAAGAAAGACCCTACAAGCGGCGACGGCCTGCTCCTGCAAATGGTCCGTAACCCGGACATCCTGGCGACCATCGCCACCCGTGAGGACCGCCCGTTCAGCGTCGGTTTTGCTGCCGAAACCGAGCATTTGCTGGACTATGCCGCACGCAAATTGAAAGACAAAAACCTCGACCTGATTGTCGCCAACGATGTCGCCAACCCGAGCATCGGCTTCAACAGCGAGGAAAATGCCATCAGCGTGATCGACCGCGAGTTGCACGCTACCGTTTTCGCCCAGACCAGCAAGGGCAAGATTGCCCGCCAACTGATCTCTTTTATCGCCCAACGGCTGAACCAGGTTTAATTTCCATGCACGCTTTGCAAGCCAAGATCCTCGACCCCCGCATCGGCAACGAATTCCCGCTGCCGGCCTACGCCACACCAGGCTCCGCCGGCCTCGACCTGCGCGCCATGCTCAAGCAGGACACCGTGCTTGAACCAGGCCAGACCATTCTGATTCCGACAGGCCTGTCGATCTACGTGGGCGACCCGGGCCTGGCGGCGCTGATCCTGCCGCGCTCCGGCCTGGGCCACAAACACGGCATCGTCCTCGGCAACCTGGTGGGGCTGATCGACTCGGACTACCAGGGCGAGTTGATGGTGTCCTGCTGGAACCGTGGCCAGACCGCGTTCAATATCGCCGTCGGCGAGCGCATTGCCCAACTCGTGCTGGTACCGGTGGTGCAGGCGCACTTCGAGCTGGTCGAAGAGTTCGACGAAACACAACGCGGCGCAGGTGGCTTCGGGCATTCCGGCAGCCACTGACTAAGCTGAATTGACTTAGCCGAACAAGCCGGGTGCCTCACCCGGCCTGATGCCAACGCATGGCCTTTCAGGATGAAGAATGCGCGGAACTTACCAGCAAGGTTTCCCCAGTGAAATCAGGGCATTAAGGGGGCAAAAGGGCGGAGCTTCGGCGCCGATGGCACTTTTGCACCACGAACTCTATGCCAAAAACGCCGTCTTACCCTTCAGTTTGAGCCTGCCGGTCAGCACCCTTGAGGCCAGCCCAGCCCCTTATCGATGGAGTTCCCCCCCGCAATGAGCAACCCAGCCCGAGTCGCCCCGACATTTCCCGACAGCATTTTCCGCGCCTATGACATTCGTGGCGTGGTCCCCAAGACCCTGACCGCCGAGACCGCCTACTGGATCGGCCGCGCCATTGGCTCCCAGAGCCTGGCACAGGGCGAGCCCAACGTTTCCGTAGGCCGTGATGGCCGCCTGTCCGGTCCCGAGCTGGTCGAGCAACTGATCCAGGGCCTGGCCGACAGCGGTTGCCACGTCAGCGACGTGGGCCTGGTGCCGACGCCTGCGCTGTACTACGCAGCCAACGTACTGGCCGGCAAGTCGGGCGTGATGCTCACCGGCAGCCATAACCCGTCGGACTACAACGGCTTCAAGATCGTCATCGCTGGCGATACCCTCGCCAACGAACAGATCCAGGCCCTGCACACCCGCCTGAAGACCAACGACCTGACCAGCGGCGAAGGCAGCGTCACCAAAGTCGACATCCTGCAGCGCTACTCTGACCAAATCACCGGCGACGTCAAACTCGCGCGCCGCCTCAAAGTGGTGGTGGACTGCGGCAATGGCGCGGCCGGCGTGATCGCCCCGCAACTGCTCGAAGCCCTGAACTGCGAAGTGATCCCGCTGTTCTGTGACGTCGACGGCAACTTCCCGAACCATCACCCGGATCCAGGCAAGCCCGAGAACCTGGTAGACCTGATCGCCAAGGTCAAGGAGACCGGGGCTGACGTCGGCCTGGCCTTCGACGGTGACGGCGACCGCGTTGGCGTGGTGACGGACACCGGCGAAAACGTGTTTGCGGACCGCCTGCTGATGCTGTTTGCCCGCGACGTGGTTGCGCGCAACCCAGGTGCCGAAATTATCTTCGACGTGAAGTGCACCCGCCGCCTCACACCGCTGATCAAGGAATACGGCGGTCGCCCGCTAATGTGGAAGACTGGCCACTCGTTGATCAAAAAGAAAATGAAAGAAACCGGCGCGCTGTTGGCCGGCGAAATGAGCGGCCATGTGTTCTTCAAGGAGCGCTGGTTCGGCTTTGACGACGGCATTTACAGCGCCGCTCGTCTGCTGGAGATCCTCAGCAAGGAAAAATCGACCGCGCAGGAGCTGTTCCAGACCTTCCCGAATGATATTTCTACGCCAGAGATCAATATCCATGTGACCGAGGAGAGCAAATTCAGCATCATTGACGCACTGCACGATGCGCAATGGGGCGAAGGCGCCGACCTGACCAGCATTGATGGTGTGCGAGTCGATTACGCCAAAGGCTGGGGCCTGGTTCGCGCATCCAACACCACACCGGTGCTGGTGCTGCGTTTCGAGGCGGATACCGAGGCTGAGTTGCAGCGCATCAAGGACGTGTTCCACGCCCAGTTGAAACGTGTTGCCCCTGATCTCCAATTACCGTTCTGATTTTTTACCGGAGCCCTGAATGACCCTCGAACGCGAAGCCGCCGCCAATACTGCCAAGGTCCTTTCCGAAGCGTTGCCTTACATTCGACGCTACGTCGGCAAGACGCTGGTGATCAAGTACGGCGGCAATGCCATGGAAAGCGACGAGCTGAAAACCGGCTTTGCCCGCGACATCGTGTTGATGAAAGCCGTCGGGATCAACCCGGTGGTGGTACACGGTGGCGGCCCGCAAATCGGTGACCTGCTCAAGCGCCTGTCCATCGAGAGTCACTTCATCGACGGCATGCGTGTGACCGACGCCCAGACCATGGACGTGGTGGAGATGGTCCTGGGCGGCCAGGTGAACAAAGACATCGTCAACCTGATCAACCGCCATGGCGGCAGCGCCATCGGCCTGACCGGCAAGGACGCCGAACTGATCCGGGCGAAGAAGCTCACCGTGACCCGCAAGACCCCGGAGATGACCCAGCCGGAAATCATCGACATCGGCCAGGTGGGCGAAGTGATCGGCATCAACACCGACCTGCTGAACCTGCTGGTGAAAGGCGATTTCATTCCGGTGATCGCGCCGATCGGTGTCGGTGCCAACGGTGAGTCCTACAACATCAACGCCGACCTCGTGGCCGGCAAGGTGGCCGAGGCGCTGAAGGCCGAGAAGCTGATGCTGCTCACCAACATCGCCGGCTTGATGGACAAGGAAGGCAAGGTCTTGACCGGCCTGACGACCCAGCAAGTGGACGACCTGATCGCCGACGGCACCATCTACGGCGGCATGCTGCCGAAGATCCGCTGCGCGCTGGAAGCGGTGCAAGGCGGCGTTGGCAGCTCGTTGATCCTGGATGGCCGGGTGCCGAATGCGATCCTGCTGGAAATCTTCACCGATACCGGTGTGGGTACCCTGATCAGCAACCGCAAGCGCCCCTAAGCGCTGGTAAACAAAAAGGCCCCGTTCAATTCGATTGAACGGGGCCTTTTCTATGTACTCGGTCTAAAAATGTGGGAGCGGGCTTGCTCGCGAAAGCGGCGGGTCAGTCGACACATATATCAACTGACAAGCCGTATTCGCGAGCAAGCCCGCTCCCACATGGATCTTCTAAACGCCGAACTGCTCGCGATAAGCCTTGACCGCCGGCAAATGCTGCTTGAGCTGCGGGTCATCTTCCAGGAACTGCAACACCTGGTTCAGGGACACGATGCTCACCACCGGAATCGCGAAATCACGTTCCACTTCCTGGATCGCCGACAATTCACCGTTGCCGCGCTCCTGGCGGTTCAGCGCGATCAACACGCCGGCCGCCTTGGCGCCGTCCTGTGAAGCGATGATCTGCATCACTTCGCGAATCGCCGTACCGGCAGTGATCACGTCGTCGATGATCAGCACGTCGCCCTTGAGCGGCGCACCCACGAGGCTACCGCCTTCGCCGTGGGCCTTGGCTTCCTTGCGGTTGAAGCACCAAGGCAGATCCAGCTCGTGATGTTCAGCCAACGCCACGGCGGTCGCGGCCGCCAGGGGGATACCTTTGTAGGCAGGGCCGAACAGCACGTCGAAGGAAATACCGCTTTCAACGATGGCGGCCGCATAGAAACGACCCAGCTGCGCCAGGGCAGAACCCGAGTTGAAAAGGCCGGCATTGAAGAAGTAAGGGCTGGTGCGCCCGGACTTCAAAGTGAACTCACCGAAGCGCAATACGCCGCGATCGATGGCAAAACGAATAAAATCGCGTTGATACGCCTGCATGAAAAAAGCCTCAGATACCACGGATTTAGCTAATTAGGTAGACGGCGTGTATCATACACGCACGCGATTTTTGGGGCCATTTATGCGGATCATCAGTGTGAACGTCAATGGTATTCAGGCTGCAGTCGAGCGTGGTTTGCTCAGTTGGCTGCAAGCCCAGAATGCCGACGTCATCTGCCTGCAGGACACCCGCGCCTCCGCCTTTGAACTGGACGACCCAGCCTTCCAACTGGATGGCTACTTCCTTTATGCCTGTGATGCCGAAGTTCCCGCCCAAGGCGGTGTGGCTTTGTATTCGCGGTTGCAACCCAAGGCGGTCATCAGCGGCCTCGGCTTCGAGACAGCCGACCGCTACGGGCGCTACCTGCAAGCCGATTTCGACAAGGTCAGCATCGCGACCTTGCTGCTTCCATCAGGGCAGAATGGCGATGAAGACTTGAACCAGAAGTTCAAGCTAATGGACGACTTCGCCCGTTATCTGGATAAACAGCGGCGCAAACGTCGCGAGTACATTTACTGTGGCTCGCTGTACGTGGCGCAACAGAAGCTGGATATCAAGAACTGGCGCGACAGCCAGCAATCACCGGGCTTTCTCGCGCCGGAACGGGCCTGGATGGACGAGATTGTCGGCAATATGGGCTATGTCGATGCCCTGCGGGAAGTCAGCCGCGAAGGCGACCAGTACAGCTGGTGGCCGGATAACGAACAGGCCGAGATGCTCAACCTCGGCTGGCGTTTTGACTACCAGCTGCTGACGCCAGGCTTGCGCCGCTTCGTGCGCAGCGCACGCCTGCCACGCCAGCCGCGCTTCTCGCAGCACGCGCCGCTGATCGTGGACTACGACTGGACCTTGACCATCTAAGGTCTTTTTCCAGGCACAAAAAAACCGACATCGCTGTCGGTTTTTTTGTGGGCGGTGGTTATTTGATCAACCGCAACGTCCACGGATAACGATAAGCCACGCCCTTGTTGGCCTTGATGCCCCCAATGATCGTCATCACCACCGCGCCGATCACCAGGACGGTCATCAACACGAAGCCGATCACGATAAAGCCCAGCAGGAAGCAGACCGCCCAGGCAATGCCCACGGTGATCTGGAAATTCAGCGCTTCCTTGCCCTGGTCATCAATGAACGGGTCCGTGTCCTTCTTCACCTGCCAGAGAATCAAAGGCCCCAGCAGGCTGCCGAACGGGAACATCAAGCCGAAAAACGCCGCGAAGTGACAGAGCATCGCCCACTGGCGAACTTCCTTGGACGGTGTCGGCAGCGGAAGTTGACTGTCACTCATGGCGTAGCTCCTTGGGGTTGAATCAGTCGGCCAGGGCGGCGTTCTGCAGTTCGAAGATCTCGGTCATGCCTTTCTGGGCCAATGCCAGCATGGCATTCAGGTCCGCCGGCTGGAATGGCGCGCCTTCGGCGGTGCCCTGCACTTCGATGAAACCACCGGTGCTGGTCATCACCACGTTCAGGTCGGTCTCGGCAGCCGAATCTTCAAGATAGTCCAGATCCAGCACTGGCTCGCCCTGATACATGCCTACCGATACAGCCGCGATCATCTGCTTGAGCGGATCGCCGCCTTTCAGGCCGCCACGCTTCTTGATGACTTTGAGCGCGTCGACCAGGGCAACCATGGCGCCGGTGATGGATGCAGTACGGGTGCCACCGTCGGCCTGGATCACGTCGCAGTCGACGTACAGGGTCACGTCGCCCAGCTTGGACATGTCCAGGGCAGCACGCAGGGAACGACCGATCAGGCGCTGGATTTCCAGGGTGCGGCCGCCTTGCTTGCCACGGCTGGCTTCACGCTGGTTACGCTCGCCGGTGGCGCGCGGCAGCATGCCGTATTCGGCAGTCAACCAACCCTGGCCCTGGCCCTTGAGGAAACGCGGCACGCCGTTTTCGACGCTGACGGTGCAGATAACCTTGGTATCGCCAAACTCGACCAGTACAGATCCCTCGGCGTGTTTGGTGTAGTTGCGGGTGATGCGGATCGAGCGGAGCTGATCGGCAGCGCGACCACTTGGACGTTTCATAGGGGATACCTGTACGGAGGACGAAAAACTGCCGAGCATTATAGAGCCGCCAGCCCTGATCGGCACGGCTAAAAAATCCTGTTACAAACCCGGGCACCGAAGCCACTGTTTGGGGCCACCCGTCCCCTTGAGCTACAATCCTGCGCCTTCGCAGCCTGTCGGCTTCAATCTACCCATCAGCCCGCCTGTTTGCGGGACTGCATCGCGAGGTACCTCCATGGTGCACAGCATGACCGCCTTCGCCCGCGTCGAAAAAGCCGGCGTCCAAGGCACCCTGAGCTGGGAATTGCGCTCGGTCAACAGCCGCTACCTGGAGCCGCACCTGCGCCTGCCGGAATCGTTTCGCGACCTCGAAGGCGCGGTTCGTGAGGCACTGCGCCAGGGCATCTCCCGCGGCAAGCTGGAATGCACCCTGCGCTTTACCGAGGAAACCACCGGCAAGCCGTTGCAGGTGGATCGCGAGCGCGCCGCCCAATTGGTCGCCGCCGCCGAAACCATCGCCGGCCTGATCAAGCAGCCTGCCGCCATCAACCCGCTGGAAGTCCTGGCCTGGCCCGGCGTGCTGGTGGCCGATGCCACTGACCCACAGGCGTTGAACGCCGAGGCGCTGGCCCTGTTCAACCAGGGCTTGAAAGAACTCAAGGCCGGCCGCGAGCGTGAAGGGGCCGAACTGGCCCGCCTGATCAGCGACCGCCTGACCTCCATTGAAGAAGACGTGGTGACCCTGCGCGAACTGGTGCCGCAGATGCTTGCCACCCAGGGCCAGAAGGTCCTGGACCGCTTCGCCGACATGCAGGCCGAACTGGATCCGGTGCGCCTGGAGCAGGAGATGGTCCTGCTGGCACAAAAGAGCGACGTGGCCGAAGAGCTCGACCGCCTGAGCACCCACATTCTGGAAGTGCGCCGCGTGCTCAAGTCCGCCGGTGCCGCCGGTCGGCGCCTGGACTTCCTGATGCAGGAACTCAACCGCGAAGCCAATACACTGGGCTCCAAAGCCTTTGATCCGCGCAGCACCCAGGCGGCGGTCAACCTCAAAGTGTTGATCGAGCAAATGCGCGAACAAGTACAGAATATCGAGTAAGGCACCCTGACATGACCCACAGCACCGGCACCCTTTACATCATTTCTGCCCCATCGGGCGCGGGCAAAAGCAGCCTGGTCAAGGCCCTGACCGACGCTGACGAGCAGATCCGCATCTCGGTATCCCACACCACCCGCGCCATGCGCCCGGGTGAAGTGAACGGCGTGCACTACCACTTCGTCGAGCGCACCGAGTTCGTCAAGATGATCGAGCACGGTGATTTCCTGGAGCGCGCCGAGGTCTTCGGTAACCTCTACGGCACCTCGCAAAGCCACCTGCAGCAGACCCTGGACGAAGGCCACGACCTGATCCTGGAAATCGACTGGCAGGGCGCCGAGCAAGTGCGCCAGTTGATGCCCAAAGCCCGCTCGATCTTCATCCTGCCGCCTTCGCTGGAAGCATTGCACCAGCGCCTGACCAATCGTGGCCAGGACAGCGACGAGATCATCGAAGGTCGCATGCGTGAAGCCGTCAGTGAAATGAGCCACTACGTCGACTACGACTACCTGATCATCAACGACGATTTCGCTCACGCGCTGGACGATCTGAAAGCGATTTTCCGCGCCAATCAGCTCCAGCAAAAGCGTCAGCAGCAGCGTTTCGGCAAATTATTGGCCGAACTGCTCGGCTGATTGGCTCTTCCCAAAACCGCTGCAGGGGCTTTACATTGGCACTTGTAGCGCGTTTGCGATGGCCTGCGAAAAATCAGCGCTTCCCTAAACGCTGGTGATTTTTTAAACTGTTCAGTCCGCTCGCCCAACCGGGCAGCGCGCATATTGCATTCGCTCCGAGGAATACCATGGCCCGCGTAACCGTTGAAGACTGCCTAGAACACGTGGATAACCGCTTTGAGCTGGTCATGCTCTCTACCAAGCGTGCCCGTCAACTGGCCACTGGCGGCAAAGAGCCCCTGGTCCAGTGGGAAAACGACAAGCCTACCGTTGTAGCCCTGCGTGAAATCGCTGAAGGCCTGATGAGCTACGAGTTCATCGCCAACGCCGAAATCGTTGAAGACGAACCGCTGTTCGCAGCGTTCGAGGACGAGTCCAACGAGGCCGTCTAAGCCTATGCCTGGTCGACGTAGCACGGCGCGGGGTCACAGCCAACGGCAGGAGTTAATACTTTGCCGAGCATAGACGCCCTCGCCGATCGCTTATCGACCTACCTCGGCCCAGACCAGGTCAACCTGGTCCGCCGAGCGTATTTCTACGCCGAACAAGCCCACGACGGCCAACGCCGCCGCAGTGGCGAGGCGTATGTCACGCATCCTCTTGCCGTGGCCAATATTCTTGCCGACATGCACATGGACCATCAGAGCCTGATGGCCGCGATGCTGCATGACGTGATCGAAGACACCGGCATTGCCAAGGAAGCGCTCAGTGCGCAATTTGGCGAAACCGTGGCCGAACTGGTCGACGGGGTCAGCAAACTGACCCAGATGAACTTCGAGACCAAGGCCGAAGCCCAGGCGGAAAACTTCCAGAAGATGGCCATGGCCATGGCCCGGGACATCCGGGTGATCCTGGTCAAGCTGGCCGACCGGCTGCACAACATGCGCACGCTGGAAGTGCTGTCCGGTGAAAAACGCCGGCGCATCGCCAAGGAAACCTTGGAAATCTACGCGCCCATCGCCAACCGGCTGGGCATGCACGCCATTCGTATCGAGTTCGAAGACCTCGGCTTCAAGGCCATGCACCCGATGCGTTCCGCGCGCATCTACCAGGCAGTGAAACGCGCCCGGGGCAATCGCAAGGAAATCGTCAACAAGATCGAAGAATCCCTGAGCCATTGCCTGGCGATCGATGAGATCGAGGGCGAGGTCAGCGGCCGGCAGAAACACATCTACGGCATCTACAAGAAGATGCGCGGCAAGCGCCGGGCCTTCAACGAGATCATGGACGTGTACGCGTTCCGGATCATCGTCGACAAGGTCGATACCTGCTACCGCGTACTGGGTGCTGTACATAATTTGTACAAGCCCCTGCCGGGACGCTTCAAGGATTACATCGCGATTCCCAAGGCCAACGGCTATCAGTCGCTGCATACCACGCTGTTCGGTATGCACGGGGTGCCGATCGAGATCCAGATCCGCACCCGCGAAATGGAAGAGATGGCCAACAACGGCATCGCCGCCCATTGGCTGTACAAATCCACCGGCGACGAGCAGCCAAAAGGCACCCATGCCCGCGCCCGCCAGTGGGTCAAGGGCGTGCTGGAAATGCAGCAACGTGCCGGCAACTCCCTGGAATTTATCGAAAGCGTGAAGATCGACCTGTTCCCGGACGAGGTCTACGTGTTCACGCCCAAAGGCCGGATCATGGAGCTGCCCAAAGGCTCCACGGCGGTCGACTTTGCCTACGCGGTGCACACCGACGTGGGTAACAGCTGCATAGCCTGTCGGATCAATCGTCGACTGGCCCCGCTGTCGGAACCGCTGCAAAGCGGCTCCACGGTGGAGATCGTCAGCGCACCGGGCGCGCGCCCGAACCCGGCCTGGCTCAACTTTGTGGTCACCGGCAAGGCTCGCACCCACATCCGTCATGCCCTGAAACTGCAACGCCGTTCCGAGTCCATCAGCCTGGGCGAACGCCTGCTGAACAAGGTGCTCAACGGCTTCGACAGCTCACTGGACAAGATCCCGGCCGAACGCGTTCAGGCGATGTTGCATGAGTACCGCCAGGAACTGATCGAAGACTTGCTGGAAGACATCGGCCTGGGCAACCGCATGGCCTATGTGGTCGCCCGCCGCTTGCTGGGCGAAGGCGAACAGTTGCCAAGCCCCGAAGGCCCGCTGGCGATTCGCGGCACCGAAGGCCTGGTGCTCAGCTACGCCAAGTGCTGCACGCCGATCCCTGGCGACCCGATTGTCGGCCATTTGTCTGCGGGCAAAGGCATGGTGGTGCACCTGGACAACTGCCGCAACATCAGTGAAATCCGCCACAACCCCGAGAAATGCATCCAGCTTTCGTGGGCAAAGGATGTCACTGGCGAATTCAACGTCGAGCTGCGGGTCGAGCTGGAACACCAGCGCGGCCTGATCGCCCTGCTGGCCAGCAGCGTGAACGCGGCCGACGGCAATATCGAGAAAATCAGCATGGACGAACGCGATGGCCGCATCAGCGTGGTCCAACTGGTGGTCAGCGTGCACGATCGCGTGCACCTGGCCCGCGTGATCAAGAAACTGCGCGCCCTGACCGGGGTCATCCGCATCACCCGCATGCGCGCCTAGCCCATCCATTACAAGGAGTCATTCATGACCAAGACTGTTATCACCAGCGACAAGGCACCAGCAGCAATCGGTACTTATTCCCAGGCGATCAAGGCGGGCAATACCGTCTACATGTCCGGCCAGATTCCACTGGACCCAAAAACCATGGAGCTGGTTGAAGGCTTTGAAGCCCAGACCATCCAGGTCTTCGAAAACCTGAAGTCGGTTGCCGAAGCTGCGGGCGGTTCGTTCAAGGACATCGTCAAACTGAACATCTTCCTCACCGACCTGAGCCACTTCGCCAAGGTCAACGAGATCATGGGCAAGTACTTCGAACAGCCGTACCCAGCCCGCGCCGCCATCGGCGTTGCCGCCCTGCCAAAGGGCGCGCAGGTTGAGATGGACGCCATTCTGGTCATCGAGTAAAACATCCGGCGCAGCGCTTCCACGGGAAGGCTGCGCCGAATTGGTTCTTGGAAGGATTTCGTAATGCGCAAAGCGCTCGTTGCCTCTTCGTTGCTCGCCCTGTTGCTCGGCGGCTGCGCCAGCAATCCCGCCGACCTGGATGTGAGCGGCACCTGGATCAACCAGGCCGCCATCGACGCGGCAGCCAAGGGCGGCCCTTTGCGTGAAGCCCTGCAGAGCTATGGTCCGAACCTCGAATGGGAGGTGAACACCAAAGCGTCCCAGGCCCGCTACTACAACGGTTTTGAAGTAGCTGAAGGCAAATTGCTGGGTGAAAAATCCGGCGCCTGGAGTGTCGATTTCTACGGCAGCTCCGCCACTGAACTCAAGCGTAAAGGCAAGCTGCTGCTGCAAGGGGCCAATGATAACGAGCCCGAGCAACTGTTCGCCCGTGCCAAGGATCCAGCCCCCGAAGGCGCGCCACTGGGTGCCAACTTCGAACGCACCCTGTACGCCGCCTACATGGGCGGCACCTGGAAAATCAGCAGCGGCACTGGCGAAGGCGCCACCGTACAGTTCCAGGCCAATGGCCAGGTGACCGGCTTGCCCGGCGCCGATCAGTACTCGCTGTGCCTGGCGGGCGATTGCGCCTCCATGAGCGGCGGCTACGACAGTATCTGGCTGCAGTTGAACGGCCAGGGCAACCCGTGGATCTTTGCGCGCAAGGGCAAGCAACTGGAGATCTTCCAGGCGATCAACACCGCCCAGGCCGACGAGGTACCCTCGTTTACCCCCGGGCCACGACAGTGGTTGCTGGAAAAACAGTGACGCAAAAAAGGAGCCCTTAGGCTCCTTTTTCTTTAGGTCGCGATCAACCTTCAAGAATCGCTGCGTACCCTTCGCGATAACTTGGGTATCGCGGCGCCCAGCCCAGCGCCTTGGCCCGGGCGTTGCTGCATTGCTTGCTACCGGCCCGCCGTACGCTGGCGTTCTCGGCCCATTCGGTCACGCCAAGGTACTCGCGCAACCAGGCAACCACCTCGGCCAGCGGGGCCGGAGCATCGTCGACGCCGATGTAGCACTTATCCAACACACCGCCCTGCTCCACGTGCCGCAGCAAAAACGCCAGCAAACCCGCTGCGTCATCCGCGTGAATCCGGTTGCCATATAAAGGCGGATCAATCGCCACGCGATAGCCCTGGCGCACTTGGCTCAACAACCACTCCCGACCTGGACCATAAATCCCGGTAAGGCGCACAACACTGGCGGGAATGCCGCTATCCAACGCCACTTGCTCGGCTTCCAGCATGACTTGGCCGGAATAACCGCCTGCCTTGGTCTCGGAGCTTTCGTCGACCCACTCACCGTTCTGCTGCCCATACACACTGCTGCTGGACACAAACAACAGGTGCTTGGGCTCCTGGCCGTAGTCGTTCAGCCACTCCAGCACATGCCGCAACCCTTGCACGTATGCCGCACGATAACCCGCCTCGTCGTGATCGGTGGCGGCCGCGCAATACACCAGGTAATCCACCCCGCCCACCGGCCAGGTATCGGGGCAGTCTTCATTGAACAGGTCGCCGGCAATCCCGATAACGCCCTTGGGAAGGCGCGAAATATCCCGCCGCAGGCCATGAACCTCCCAGCCCTGGGCCAGCAATTGGGTGGCCAGACGGCTACCGACATCGCCGCAACCGGCAATCACCACAGAAGGCGCAGACATCACAAAACTCCGTTCTTAAAGGTCAAGGTTAGCCCCCGCAGATGACCAGCGGCCAGCAAAACGACAAATAAAGTAACTGTATTACTTCTGTTAACAAGAATTACTTGCAATAATAACCGCCCATTTGTCCTCGACCCGTTACGGTCTGGAAGGACGCTCACTCATTTTTTTCTCTCAGGTCCGGCCAGCATGACACGCAATACATCCCCCGCTTCGCCAACCAAGCCTCACAGCCCATCCCGCGCCTGGCGTGCGATTGCTGCAGTGCTGTTCAGCGTCCTGCTGGCACCGACCGCCGCGTTCGCCGACAACACCGCGCCGGCCGCCCCGCCTGCAGCGAGCGCGCCAGCTACAGAGCAAAACGCTCCTGCGCCAGCCGCTGCACCGGCCGCGACCGACCCGGCCCTGGCCGCCGAAGGCGCACCGGCTGACGAATCCGGCGTCGTGCTGGAAGAAGACAACAGCCTGGGCATGGCCCACGACCTGTCGCCGTGGGGCATGTACCAGAACGCTGACATCATCGTGAAGATCGTGATGATCGGCCTGGCCATCGCTTCGATCATCACCTGGACCATCTGGATCGCCAAGGGCTTCGAACTGCTGGGCGCCAAGCGTCGCCTGCGCACTGAAATCGTCCACCTGAAAAAAGCCACCACCCTGAAAGAAGCCAGCGAAAGCGCGGCGAAGAAGGGCACCCTGGCGCACCTGCTGGTTCACGACGCACTCGAAGAGATGCGCCTGTCGGCCAACACCCGTGAAAAGGAAGGCATCAAGGAACGCGTCAGTTTCCGTCTTGAGCGCCTGGTTGCCGCCTGCGGTCGCAACATGAGCAACGGCACCGGCGTGCTGGCCACCATCGGTTCCACCGCGCCCTTCGTCGGCCTGTTCGGTACCGTGTGGGGCATCATGAACAGCTTCATCGGCATCGCCAAAACCCAGACCACCAACCTCGCCGTCGTGGCGCCCGGCATCGCCGAAGCCCTGCTGGCAACCGCACTGGGCCTGGTTGCCGCGATTCCTGCGGTGGTGATCTACAACGTCTTCGCCCGTTCGATCGCCGGCTACAAGGCGCAGGTGTCGGACGCTTCGGCAGAAGTCCTGTTGCTGGTCAGCCGTGACCTCGATCACCTGCCTACCGAGCGCAGCTCGCAATCGCACATGGTGAAAGTGGGGTAATCGGCCATGGGCCTGCATTTGAATCAAGGCGACGACGAGCTCGTCGAGAACCACGAAATCAACGTCACGCCGTTTATCGACGTGATGCTGGTGCTGCTGATCATCTTCATGGTGGCAGCACCGTTGGCCACCGTGGATATCAAGGTCGACCTGCCCGCTTCCAGCGCGAAACCTGCGCCGCGGCCGGAGAAACCGATATTCCTCAGCGTGAAGGCGGACCAGCGTCTGTTCCTGGGCGAAGAAGAAGTCAAATCCGACACCCTGGGCGCGGTGCTCGACGCCAAGACCCAGGGCAAGAAAGACACGACCATCTTCTTCCAGGCCGACAAGGGCGTGGACTACGGCGACCTGATGAGCGTGATGGATGCCCTGCGGGCGGCCGGCTACCTCAAGGTAGGCCTGGTCGGACTTGAGACGGCAGCCAAGAAATGATCACGACGCGCCACAAACTGACGCGTTATGGCACCAGCCTCGCCGTCGTGCTGGGCGTCCACGCCGTCGCGATCATCATCGCGCTCCAGTGGTCGGCGCCACATATGGTCCAGCTGCCTCCGGCCGCCATGGTCATCGACCTGGCACCGATGCCGGCGCCACCACCTCCGGCCCCGCCGAAGGTGATCACGCCGCCACAGCCGCCTGCGCCAGTCGAAGAGCTGCCATTGCCGAAACTGGCCGAGGCACCTAAGCCGACGATCCAGGTGCCAAAGCCGGTCAAGCCCAAGCCAAAACCACAGCCGCCCAAGCCTGTGGAGAAGAAGCCCGATCCGCCCAAGGAAAAACCTTCCGAAGAGCCGCCGAGCGAAACTCCGCAGAACAACGCGCCTACGGAAAAATCCGCCCAGCCACAACCGGGCCCTTCACCGCAGCAGATCGCGGCCAAGGCCACCTGGGAAAGTACCCTGCTGGGCCACCTGCAGAAGTACAAGAAGTACCCGCCGGGCGCCCAGGCGCGTGGCAAGGAAGGCCTGAACCGCCTGCGTTTCGTGGTTGATGCCGATGGCAACGTGCTGTCCTACGAACTGGTGGGCCGCTCCGGCAACGCCGACCTGGACCGCGCCACCCTCGACATGATCCGTCGTGCCCAGCCGCTGCCCAAGCCGCCGGCCGACATGTTGAAAGGCGGGAGCATCGAGATCGTTGCACCATTCGTTTACAACATCGAAAAACGTCGCCGCTAAACCCTACCGTGGGCACTCTCGGGTGCCCACGGCTGTTGCTCCCTCCCCCCGCATCACCGCAACCTGAACCGGGCTTGAACGAGTCAACACCTAACTCGATCTTCACTTGTAACACTTAAAGACAACGCTAATTATCCGCGAATAGTTCTCATTAGCGGACATTCGGCATGCCCAACCTTGCCCGGCTGGCTCTCCTCCTATTGGCTTTACCCGTCGCTGCACAGGCGGATCAGCTGGTCACCCTGGTCATTCAGAACCACACCTTCAGCCCCTCGACGTTCGAGGTGCCGGCCGGTGAGCGCTTTCGCATTCAACTCACCAGCCACGATGAAAGCGTCGACGAGTTCGAAAGCTACGACATGAAGTTCGAAAAAATCATCGTCCCCGGCAACACCATCACGGTGTTTGCCGGCCCGCTGCATCCCGGCACCTACACCTTCTTCGATGACTACCACCCCGACCAGGCCAAAGGCACGGTCACCGCCGTCGCGGCCAAGGAGTAAGCCATGCTGGCCTGTCTGTTGATCGTGTTTCGAGAAGTGCTGGAAGCCGGGATTGTGGTGGGCATCGTGATGGCCGCCACCCAGGGCCTGGCAAGACGTGGGCTGTTCATTGGCGGCGGAATCGCAGCCGGCGTGCTCGGTGCCGGCATCTTGGCGCTGTTTACCGGCGCAATCACCCAGGCGCTGCAAGGCTTCGGCCAGGAAATTTTCAACGCGGCCATCCTGGTGGTCGCCGTGGTCATGCTGGGCTGGCACAACTTATGGATGGCCAGTCATGGTCGCGAGCTGGCGACCCAACTGCGCAGCGCCGGCAATTCAGTACTCAAGGGTGAAAAATCACTCTGGGCCCTGGCCGTGGTCATCACCGTGGCCGTGCTGCGCGAAGGCTCGGAAATCGTGCTGTTCCTCTATGGCATCGCCGCATCCAGCCAGACAGACCCACTGTCAATGCTGGCCGGCGGCGTGCTCGGCATCGTCGCCGGCGCCGCGCTGTCCTGGCTGATGTACCGCGGCCTGGTCGCCATCAGCCTCAAGCGCCTGTTCTCGATTACCGGCTGGATGATCGCCTTGCTTGCCGCCGGCATGGCTGGCCGGGCCGCCGCGATCCTCGCCGGTATCGACCTGATTCCCGCCTGGGGCTACCAGCTCTGGGACACCTCCTGGCTGGTCTCCGATGGCAGCCTCACCGGCCGCGCATTGACCGCGCTGGTGGGCTACACCGACCGACCTCTGGGCGTTCAATTGGTGGCGTGGCTCGTCACCCTCTCGCTCCTGGTGCTGGGTAACCGTTTACTGCATTCACGCCCGACACAATCACATTAACCGCCCCAGGAGCCCCACCATGAAACACCTGCGCAACCCCTTCGCCGCCGCACTGCTGCTCGTCAGCGCCGTGGCCGCTTCCTCCCTCGCCCAAGCCCGCGAATACCCGATTGGCGGACCGGTGCAGATCAATGACATGGAGATCGCCTCCTCGTACTTGGTGGGCATCGAAATGGCGCCCATGCCGCCAGGCATGGTGATGAGCAAGGACTCGGTACACCTTGAAACCGATGTGCACGCCACCGCCGACAACAAATACGGCCTGTCCAACGGTGAGTGGGTGCCCTACCTGACCATCAGCTACTCACTGGTCAAGGAGGGCTCGCCCGACTACAAGGAAATCGGCACGCTGTTGCCGATGGTGGCCAAAGACGGCGCCCACTACGCCAACAACGTGAAAATGGACGGCCCCGGCACCTACACCGTGGTGTTGCGCTATGAAAGCCCACAGATCAAGGGCTTCTTCCACCATGTAGACAAGGAAACCGGCGTGCCTGAATGGTGGGCTCCCTTCACCGAAACCTTCACCTTCAAGTACCCGCAAAAGTGAAATACGGGGCGGCGATACCCGATTAACCGGTGTTGCGGCCCCTACGCTGTCTGATAACGTGCGTCTATCGATTGCAGCCGGTATGCTTGGCCCGCAACCTCATGGACGCCCGCTATGACTCTTACAGAATTACGCTACATCGTTACCCTCGCCCAAGAGCAGCACTTCGGCCACGCGGCCGAGCGTTGCCACGTCAGCCAGCCGACGCTGTCGGTGGGTGTGAAGAAGCTTGAAGACGAACTCGGTGTGCTGATTTTCGAGCGCAGCAAAAGCGCCGTGCGCCTGACGCCCGTCGGCGAAGGCATCGTCGCCCAGGCCCAGAAGGTTCTGGAACAGGCCCAAAGCATTCGCGAGCTGGCCCAGGCCGGCAAGAACCAACTGACCGCCCCGCTGAAAGTCGGCGCCATCTACACCGTCGGCCCGTACCTGTTCCCGCACTTGATTCCGCAACTGCACCGCGTCGCGCCGCAGATGCCGCTGTATATCGAAGAAAACTTCACCCACGTGCTGCGCGACAAACTGCGCAACGGCGAGCTGGACGCGATCATCATCGCCCTGCCGTTCAACGAGGCGGATGTGCTGACGCTGCCGCTCTACGATGAGCCGTTCTACGTGCTGATGCCGGCGTCCCACCCATGGACGCAGAAAGACACCATCGACGCGGGCCTGCTCAACGACAAGAGCCTGCTGTTGCTGGGCGAAGGCCATTGCTTCCGCGACCAGGTGCTGGAAGCCTGCCCGACCCTGACCAAGGGCAACGACGGCGCCAAGCACACCACCGTGGAATCCAGCTCCCTGGAAACCATTCGCCACATGGTTGCCTCCGGCCTGGGTATCTCTATCCTGCCGCTGTCGGCGGTCGACAGCCATCACTACGCCCCCGGCGTGATCGCCGTGCGCCCACTGACGCCGCCGGTACCGTTCCGCACCGTGGCGATTGCCTGGCGTGCGAGCTTCCCGCGTCCGAAAGCGATTGAAATCCTCGCCGACTCGATCCGCCTGTGTTCGGTGGCCAAGCCGCCTGCTGCGAGCTAAGTAACGGTATGACTGAGCTGTCGCAGGTATCGGTGACGGCACTCAAGGGTGTCGGGGAGGCCATGGCCGAGAAGTTGGCCAAGGTCGGGCTGGAAAATCTCCAGGACGTGCTGTTCCACCTGCCCCTGCGTTACCAGGACCGCACCCGCGTGGTGCCCATCGGCCACTTGCGCCCTGGGCAGGACGCCGTGGTTGAAGGCACCGTCAGCGGCGCCGACGTGGTGATGGGCAAGCGCCGCAGTTTGGTCGTGCGCCTGCAAGACGGCACCGGCGGCCTGAGCCTGCGCTTCTACCACTTCAGCAACGCCCAGAAGGAAGGCCTCAAGCGTGGTACCCGCGTGCGCTGCTACGGCGAAGCCCGGCCCGGTGCTTCGGGGCTGGAAATCTATCACCCGGAATACCGCGCGATTACCGGCGACGAACCGCCGCCGGTAGACACCACCCTCACGCCAATTTACCCGCTCACCGAGGGCCTGACCCAGCAGCGCTTGCGCCAACTGTGCATGCAGACTCTGACGATGCTCGGGCCAAAAAGCCTGCCCGACTGGCTGCCCCAGGAACTGGCGCGCGACTATCAACTGGCGCCGCTGGATGATGCGATCCGCTACCTGCATCACCCACCCGCCGACGCCGACGTCGACGAGTTGGCTCTCGGTCATCACTGGGCCCAGCATCGCCTGGCGTTCGAAGAACTGCTGACCCATCAACTGTCCCAGCAGCGCCTGCGCGAGAGCATGCGTTCGCTGCGCGCGCCGGCCATGCCCAAGGCCAAGCGCCTGCCTGCGCAATACCTGGCCAACCTGGGGTTTGCACCGACGGGCGCCCAGCAACGGGTCGGCAACGAAATTGCCTACGACCTGAGCCAGAAAGAACCGATGCTGCGGCTGATCCAGGGCGACGTGGGCGCGGGTAAAACCGTGGTCGCCGCCCTCGCCGCGTTGCAGGCCCTCGAAGCCGGCTATCAGGTGGCGCTGATGGCGCCCACCGAGATTCTCGCCGAGCAGCACTTCATCACCTTCAAGCGCTGGCTCGAACCGCTGGGCCTGGAAGTCGCGTGGCTGGCCGGCAAGCTCAAGGGCAAGAACCGCGTAGCCGCCCTGGAGCAGATCGCCGCCGGCGCCCCGATGGTGGTGGGCACCCACGCGTTGTTCCAGGACGAAGTGAAGTTCAAGAATCTGGCGCTGGTGATCATCGACGAACAGCACCGCTTCGGTGTGCAGCAGCGCCTGGCCCTGCGCCAGAAAGGCGTGGGCGGCCGCATGAGCCCGCACCAGTTGATCATGACCGCCACACCGATCCCGCGCACCCTGGCCATGAGCGCCTACGCCGACCTCGACACTTCGATCCTCGACGAACTGCCGCCGGGCCGAACGCCGGTCAACACCGTGCTGGTCACCGACACCCGCCGCGTCGAAGTCATCGAACGGGTACGCGGCGCCTGCGCCGAAGGCCGTCAGGCGTATTGGGTGTGCACGCTGATCGAAGAATCCGAAGAGCTGACCTGCCAGGCCGCCGAAACCACCTATGAAGACCTCACCAGCGCCTTGGGTGAACTCAAGGTCGGGCTGATTCACGGTCGCATGAAGCCGGTGGAAAAGGCCGCGGTAATGGCCGAGTTCAAGGCCGGCAACCTGCAATTGCTGGTGGCGACCACGGTGATCGAAGTCGGCGTCGACGTCCCCAACGCCAGCCTGATGATCATCGAGAACCCCGAGCGCCTGGGCCTGGCGCAACTGCACCAATTGCGCGGCCGCGTCGGCCGGGGCAGCGCCGCCAGCCACTGTGTGCTGCTGTACCACCCGCCGCTGTCGCAGATCGGTCGCCAGCGCCTGGGGATCATGCGCGAAACCAACGACGGCTTCGTGATCGCCGAAAAAGACCTCGAACTGCGCGGCCCCGGCGAGATGCTCGGCACCCGCCAGACCGGCCTGCTGCAATTCAAGGTCGCCGACCTGATGCGCGATGCCGACTTGCTGCCCGCCGTGCGCGACGCGGCCCAGGCGTTACTGGAGCGTTGGCCGGAACACGTCAGCCCGCTGCTGGATCGCTGGCTGAGACATGGGCAGCAATACGGCCAAGTGTGACGGCTGACTCACTTAGACAACCCTCACTTGTATCAAGCTGGTTATACTCCAATGACTGTAGGAAATTGGATTCAGGCCATGTCAGAAGTTGCCCTCGCCACAGCTCCACCGACTGCACCCTCGGTGATTCGGACGCTGCTTGCAAAGCTCGCCATCAGCTACACGGAAGTTACCGAACGCCCCGGCCTGAACCCGGCGCAGAAGGTTCAAGCCGTACTGCTCGATGATGCCGTGGGTGCGCTCATGGTGCTGTTTCCACAGAACCAGTTGCTGGACCTTAATCGCCTCGCCGAGCTCACCGGTCGGCGCCTCAAGGCCGTGTCGCCGGAGCGCCTGGAGCGCATGCTCGGCAAGCACAGCCTGAGCCTGCTGCCCGGCCTGCCGCCGCTGACCAGCTCTCCCTGCCTCTACGAAGAAAGCCTGTTGCGTGAGCCGACCGTGCTGGTGCACTCGGGCGAAGCCGGGCTGCTGCTGGAGATTTCCAGCGACGCGTTCAAGAGCATGCTGACCAAGGCCAGCGCCGCGCATTTCGGCGAGCCGCTGAGCAACATCCGGCCAAACCTGGATCGCCCCAATGACGACCGCGAGGAAATCACCCAGGCGATGCAGGCGTTCACCGCCCGCCGTATCCAGCAACGCCTGGAAGCGACCATCGAAATTCCACCGCTGGCCGATACCGCGCAAAAGATCATCAAGCTGCGGGTCGACCCCAACGCCACCATCGACGACATCACCGGCGTGGTCGAAACCGACCCGGCCCTGGCCGCCCAGGTGGTGAGTTGGGCCGCGTCGCCCTACTACGCCTCGCCGGGCAAGATCCGCTCGGTGGAAGACGCCATCGTGCGCGTGCTGGGCTTTGACCTGGTGATCAACCTCGCACTCGGCCTGGCCCTGGGCAAGACCTTGAGCCTGCCCAAGGACCACCCGCAACAGGCCACGCCGTACTGGCACCAGTCGATCTACACCGCTGCCGTCATCGAAGGCCTGACCCGCGCCATGCCCCGCGCCCAGCGCCCGGAAGCCGGCCTGACGTACCTCGCCGGCCTGCTGCACAATTTCGGCTACCTGTTGCTGGCCCACGTCTTCCCGCCGCACTTCTCACTGATCTGCCGGCACCTGGAGGTCAACCCGCACCTGTGCCACAGCTACATCGAGCAGCATCTGCTGGGCATCAGCCGCGAGCAGATTGGTGCGTGGTTGATGCGCTATTGGGACATGCCGGACGAACTGTCCACCGCCCTGCGCTTCCAGCACGACCCGACCTACGACGGCCAATATGCGGAATACCCGAACCTGGTGTGCCTGGCGGTGCGCTTGTTGCGCAGCCGCGGCATCGGCTCGGGGCCGGATGAATCCATCCCGGACGAACTGCTTGAGCGCCTGGGGCTGACCCGGGACAAGGCAGAGGATGTGGTGAGCAAGGTGCTGGACGCGGAAACGTTGTTGCGCGAGTTGGCTTCGCAGTTCAGCCAGGGATAAATCGGGCGCCTGTTACACCGTATTCGCGAGCAAGCCCGCTCCCACATTCGACCGAGTTCCAACTTTGGAATGGGATTGAATGTGTGAGCGGGCTTGCTCGCGAATGCAGGCGACGCAGTATTGCTGAAGAACCCCCCTAGCCTTTGGGCTTTTTCTTCGGCTTCAAATACTTGGTCAACCCCTGGAACCAGATCACCAGCGCCGGGTTGCCCTTGATCTGGATCGACTTGTCCTGAATCCCCGTCATGAACGCCAGTTGCTTGTTCTTCGCCTGCATCGTGGCGAAGCCGTAGGCGGCGTCTTTGAAGGCGATGGCAAACGCAGGCGCGGGATGAACACCCGAGCGGCTGGTAATGCGCTGGTCTTTGACGATGAAGTGACGGGCAACCTTGCCGTCGAGGGTCTGCAACTGGAACGCCAGGTCCTTGTCACCCAACTGCTGCTGGAACGCAGGGTTGGTGCGGCTGGCTTTGCCCATCAACAGGCCAAGCATCCAGAGAAGAAAACGAAATTTCATGCACACGGCCTCAGTGTAATTATTGGGTGGCCGCAGCAGTTTAACGATTTGTGCAAATAACGCTACCGATCTCCCGTTTTAGCAGGAGATCGGCTGGCGTTTAACGCTTATAGCAACAACTTTCCTCAGACGTTAGGGCAAGGAACCGGTGCCCAATCCGCCAGGTTCGGATCACGGCAAGTGCCTTCGATCTGCGCTTTACCGGCGCTGGCAACCTGCTTGCTTTCAGCTTGTTTGGTCTGGGCGGTCTGGATGGTTTTCTCGGTGGCTACGGCTTCTTTCGGCACGGTTGGCAGTACCGGCTTTTTCGCGACTTTTACCGGCTTCTTGCCTTTGGCTGGCGTCACCACCGGCGTGGTATCGGCAGTCGCAACAGTGACCACGTCAGCACGTTGTACGCCCACTTGTTGCAGGTCCTGCTCGTACGCCTGGGTGTAGTTGTTCAGGTCTTCGCTGGCCTTGCCGTTCACCGCGACGATCAGGTCGTTGGACTCTTTCAGGCCCGAGACGATTTCTGCCAGGCGCTTGCGGCCTTCAACGTCGTTGACGGTCTTGGCCTTGCGGTCGGCCACCAGCTTGGTGAACGCGCTCTGGTAGCACTGCTGGGACGCCTTGGCGTACGCGGTGCTGCGGTCGATGTCGGAGGCACGCTTGTTGACGTCGGTGGCGTAGGAGGCGATGCGCTGGTTGTCATCGGTGATCTGCTTCTGGCGCTCGGTGTAGTAACCCGCAGCACCACCGGCCAGGGCGCCGCCCGCTGCACCGATGGCAGCGTTGCGGCCGCGCTTGTCGGAGTCGCCGGTCAGGGCGCCCAGCAATGCACCACCGGCCGCACCCAGGGCGGCACCGGTGACCACCGACTTGGTCAGGTCCGAATCGGTAGCACGCAAGTGCTGCACCGGCTCGTAGCAGTTCGGGTAGTACTCGACCTTGGTGGTCGAGGCGACCTGGTTGGTCGGCGACGTTGCGCAACCGGTCAGCACCGTGCTGAAGCCTGCGACAATCAGCAGCAGATGACGCTTGGAAACCGCCTTACGGGAAAAAATCATCGTTGTGTTCTCTTTTAAGTTTGACTTGCCCAGCGCGGCCCACCGCCGCCTGAGTCCCTTCCAAGCTCGCCGTACAACCAGCGGTCAAGACCGCTGACCGCTCGCTGCGAGCAATTCCTTCAAAATCGTCGCCGGGTCGGCCCGCTGTTGCTTGCGGTAGTTGCCCACATGGCGAACGAATAACGTCGCACGCGTCACCAGGCTCTTGCCCAGTACCGGCTTGCGATCCAACTCTTCCTTGATCCGTTGAAACTGCGCCTGGATCACCGCATCGGTGTAGCGCGTGCCGGTGGCCAGGTTGTCGATGTAGATCGCCACCGCGCCGTCCAGCGCACTGCGCCCATTGGTGATCGCCGTGGCGAACAGCTGCGCGCTGGCCTCGTCCTTGGCGTCGATGGCCTGTTGGCGGCTCTTCTGCAAATTGATCAGACGGATGTTGTAGTTGTTGATGGTTTCGGCCACCAGGGCCGCGGACTGAATCAGGTTGCCGGCCGCTTCTTCGCGCTGCTGGGCGATCAGCGAGACGTTGCGCTTGAGCTCTTCGTTGACCAGGCCGAGCTCCGCTTGCAGGCGCGGGTCGACGCTGGCGGCGATGATGCTGTCCAGGCGCTTGGTCGGGTCCTGGGCGTCGTCGATGGCATCGGTCAGCGAGGCCAGGCGACCTTCCTTCTGCCACTGGGCGAACAGTTCCTTGTAGCGCGAACGCGGTGCCGACAAGGCGCCAATCGCCACGCGAAAGCCGGTGGTCTCGTTGCTTTGTTCGGTACCGTCGGCGGCGAACAACGGGTACTCGCGGCGCATGCCGGTGAACAGCGTGCCCTCGCCTTCCAGATAGTTGCCGCCCTTGACCACGAACCCGCCGTAGGTGCCCTGACGACGCCCGGCGTGCACCAGTTGAAAGGATTCCTGGACCATTTCCGCCGCGTTGCCGATCACATCGAACATGCCGATCGGGTTGGGCAGCTTGGTGCCGATGGGCATCAGCCGTGCGGCCTGGCCGGTGCCACCCGCGACCTGATTGAACACCGCGTAATCGGCAAGGGGACCATCGCTTTCGCTGCCCTCGGTACGCCGTGGAAACAGCCGGCCTTCCAGGTCCTGACGGCTGACCGCCTGGCCACCGCGCGCGGCAAACTCCCACTCCACTTCAGTAGGCAGGCGCACAAAGCCCAGGCCGCCGTCATCTGCCGAAGCACCGCGACCACTCACCGGCAGCAGCTCGCGGTGGTATTTCATCAACCAGGCGCTGTACACCGCCGAGAAGCGTTCGGCTTCAAAGCGCGACAGCTTGACCTTCGGCAAGCGCGCCGCCATCCCGGTAGGTACATCACACGCCGGGGCGGGTTCGCCACTGGCCAGGGATTGCGCCTGGGACATGACCTGCGCATATTGCCGCGCAGTGACTTCGTACTTGCCGATGAAGTACAGCATCGGCTTGAGCGGGGTCTTGGCGTCGGTCTTCGGCATCAGCGGCGCGATGACCTTGTTCCAGTCCTTGGGCAGGTCCTTGAGGGTGAACTGGCCGTTGATGAAGTCGCGGCGATAACCGGAAATGAACGACTGCTGATAGCCCGCTTCACCTTCGCTGAACGGGTAGCCGAGGCTGATCTCGCGGTCATCCAGGGTGCCCTGGGCCAGCACGTAGGCATAGCGGAACACCATGTTGCCTTCGCAGGGCAGCGGCAGGCTGACGTCGTCCGGCAACGGCTTGGGGTTGTCCAGCTTGTCGCTCGCCTCATCGGCCCAGGCCACACAGGACAGGGTCAGCGCCATGGCGGCGCCCAGTAACTTATACATCTCTGATTCCTTCAGAAGCCTGGATACGCGCCACACGCCAACCACCACACGCCGCCGCCACGGCGCTGACGCCGAGGACAGCTGCCAGGGCCAGGCCGTAGTGACGCGCCAGCAGGTGGCTGGCGTATTCGCCCGGCACCTGCACGAATAATTGGTTCAGGCCGGACTCTGCCAAGCCATATAAAAGCCCACTCAATGCAGCGGCAAACCCCGCGCTGTAGAGCGCCTGCAACACCACAAACAGCAACAACCTGGCGGTGGAAAACCCCAACAACCGCAATACCGACAGCTCCCGGCGCTTGCGTGCAACCGACGCCAGCGCCCCGGCAAAGATCGCGGCAAACGCGCCCGCCAACGCCAGCCCGGCGATGATCCAGAACACGATCGACAGGTTGCGGCTCAACGACTGCACCTGGGCGATGGTCTGGGCCTGGGTCGACACCAACAGATTCTGCCCGGCGAAATACACCCGCAGCGGCTCCACATCCACCAGGCGCCGCGCATACAAACGGAACGCCGGGTATACCCGCTGTTCGCTGACGCCCACCGCTTCGCCGCCCCAGCCAAACGCCGGCACCGCGCGGCCATCGCGATAATCTTCCGCCGCTTCCAGCAAGCCCAAGGGCGCAAACAATCCATCCCGGGCGAAGGCTTCCAGCGGCGCTACCTGCAGCACTTGAACCCGCAGGCGTTGCGACTCGACGCGCCCCGCCACCTGGCGCCCAAAACTCGCCTCCAGCCAATCCCCGGCCTTTGCCCCGAGCTTTTCGGCAGCGGTGTGGCTCAGCACGATCTGATCCAGGCCCTTGGGCATCGGCAGGCCGGCCAGCAATGGGTCGTTGGCGGCGGTCGGCAGCATCTCCACCGTCACCGCCCCCAACTGCGCCGTCGCCGCAATCTGCCGGGTGCGCGGCAAGGCGAACGCCACGTCGCTGCGCTGGCGGAGCTGCTCGACAAATTCACTGCTGAATCGACCACCGCCCAACGGAATAATTTCCCGGGTGGCCGGGTCGTTCTCCAAACGTTCGGTCAAACTGCTAACCAGTCCAAATTTCAGGCCGAACAACACCAGCAACGGCGCGATCACCGCCACCAGCGCCAGCACCGAACACACCGACAGCCACGCATCGTTGCGGTAATCCTGCCAGGCCAGGGAAGTCACCAGGGCGATACGCATCAGCACGCCTCCCCAAGGGTGGCGGTGACGCCGCCGTCGGCGTCGCGACGGCAACTGATGCGCCGCACCTGCAAGCCGCTGGCCCGGGCCAGGGGTTCATCATGGGTGGCGATCACGCAGCACGCGCCGTTATGCCGGGCCTGGGCCAACAGCGCCTGCATCACCCGCTCGGCGTTCAACGGGTCGAGCGCAGCGGTGGGCTCATCCGCCAGCAACAGCTGCGGACCGTGGGCCAGGGCTCTTGCGCAACTGACCCGCTGACGCTGGCCGACGGACAACGCCGTCGGCTTCTTGTCCAACTGATCAGTGATTTCCAACTGCTCGGCCAACCGCGCCACGCTGCCGTCGTCTTTCAAACCCAGGAGTTGCCGCGACAACGCAATGTTGCCGCGCACATCGAGAAAGCCCAGCAGGCCACCGGTTTGCAGCACATAACCCAGGTGCCGACTACGCAGGTCCGCCAGCGCGCTTTGCTGATCACTACGCCAAAGCCCGGCAATGTCGACGCGGTTGAAATCGAACTGCCCGACCTGATCCGGCGCCAACACCAGCGCGAGCAAATCCAGCAAGGTGCTCTTGCCACAGCCACTCGGCCCGACCACCGCCAACTGTTCACCCGCACGCAGTTGCAAGCCCGGTATCACCAGGCTGTAGCGCTGGGCACCAACGCCCCGGCTCTTGTGCACTGCGCTCAAGTTCAGCATTACGGCAGCGTCGACAGCGGCACGCGGTACAACGCATCACCCGGCTCGGCATCGCCGAAACGGACCCAGTTGGCCACATCGTTATGGAAGGTTTCGTAGAGGCGGATCTTCGAATCCAGCTCGTCGATAAAGTCTTCCTGCTCGGCCACGCTCAACGACAGCCACAAATCCTGGGTCATGTTCAGCGACTTGCTGCGGTACGGCAGGCCTTCCAGGTATTCGCCAAGGATGCCGCCGTCCGCCAGGTTGCCGCCCTTTTTCAAGGCCTGTGGATCGCGGCTCATATAGGCCGAGGCGCTGGCGATTTCCTGGAAGAAATCCTTCGGTGAGGTCTGGGTTTTGCGCGCCGCGTCGACGATCAGTTTCAAGGATTGCTGCAAATCGTTGAGCTGCAATTTGGTCAACATCACGCACACCTGGAAGGCCGGCAGCGCGGTGTTGGTCAGGTCGCGGTCGGCGGTCCAGGCACTCACCAGTTGCGGTGCCTGGCTCGCGGTTTTGCGGCCAAGGAAATCCATGTGCATCGCGTAACCGACGGCGGCGGATTTGTCCGCCAGGGTCGGCGCGGCACTGAGCAGCGGCACCGGCTGCGGCGTGTTGCTGCGCACCTGATGCACCAGGTTGGCGAACACCGTGCCGATCTCGTCGACCCGCTCGCCGAACTTGCGCACATCGCCACCGGGCACCGGCGTGTACAGGTCGCCGATCTGCGGGTTGGCGTCGGCGGTCAGGGTGCGGTACTGGGTTTCGGCGCCGCTGTGGGTTTTCTTCCCGGCGTCGGTGCGCAGGTGCAAGGCGTAGATCTTGATCTGCTTGCCCAATGCAGCCTGGCGTACTTCGGCTTCGTTCATCTGGGTGGTGGCGAACGGGTCGTTCTTGCGCAACGCACCGGCGTCGGTCACCAGCAGGATCAAGCGCCCGCCGTAGCCGGACCAGTCCATGCCTTCCACCGCCTGCATGACACCGGCGAACGCGTCTTCGTTGAACGAGTGGCTGGACACCGTCGACGCTTTGACCTGCCGCGCCATGTCGAGGAAGCGTTGCGGGTCGCGCCCTTGGTCGAGGGTGATCAGGGTCTTGGCCACATACTCCAGGCCGGGGGTTTTCTTGATGCTGTTGCGAAAACCCACCAGGCCAAAGCTCACGCTGTCCAGTTCGCCACGCTCGGCGATGCGGGTTTGCAGTTCGTGGACCACATCGCGAACCTGGTCGATGTAGGGCTGCATCGACACCGTGGTGTCGACCACCAGCACCACCGCAGTGCGGAAGGCATCGGCGCTGGCATCGATCACCGGCGTTCGAGCGACAGCCTTGGCGATGACATCAGGTGTGCTGCCAGGGTCGATGGAGGCGACGTTGAGCAGCTGCACCGGCTGGCCGTTTTCGTCGAAGCTCTCCTTGGAGTCGAAGATCGGCAGCAAATAGAACTGGTTCTGCGGGACGGCGCTTGCGGTCGGCTCCAGGGCCAGCACCTGCTGGTTGTCCTCGGTGTTTTTCTGCACCTTGAGCAGCAGGTTTTTCGCCGCTGCGGGATCGGCTAAAAGCTTCTCCACTTCAGCGGACTGACGCAGGAACATCACCGGCGCCCGGCCCGAACGCTCGGTGAACTTGAGCACCAGGCTCTGCTTCCAGTCGCTGGCTTGCGCCGCCGGCAGCCAACCGTCGCTGCGCCCGTCGGTGGCGGCGCCAACCCGCAGCCAGGGGCTGCCGTCGACGTCCTTGCGTTGGTAGACATAGAGCACGGAAAACGCCGGCAAACCTTCGCCAGGCGCCCCGCCCGCTTCGTGGGAAAGCTTGGCGCCGGGCTTGCTCAGTACCCGCTGGAACAGGGTTTTCTTGCCGGCCATCAGCAACGGGCGTTGACCGCCGTCGACCTGCGCCGCTACCGGTTGCGCGGCAGGCGGCGCGATGGTCTTGGCCGCCTCGGCAACCGGCGGCGCGGCGGCTGGCGCGTCATCTTTCAACCACCAGTAACTTGCGCCCGCAATCGCCAGCGCGACTGCCACGGCAACTGCCGCCAACGCCAGCACCGGCCCACGGTTTTGTCCGGACACGGCCGAGTGTTGCGTCGGCGTCACCACCGGTTGCCGCACGGGTTGTGGCTGCGGCTTTTCGGTCGGGATTTCGATGGAAACCGGCGTGAGTCCGGCCAGGTCATTGGAGACCGCAACCGGAATCGGCAGGGGCCGAATCAACGTCGCCTCTACCTGCTCCTCCTTCGGCAACTGATCCAGCGCCAGCAGCAGCGCCGCCGCATCCGGGAAGCGCTCCGCCGGGTCCTTGGCCAGCAGCTTGCGCAGCACCTCCTGATAGCGCCCGTGGTGCACCGGCAATTCCGGCAGCGGTTCAGTCAGGTGTGCCAGTGCTGTGGAAAGCGCATCGGTGCCGTTGTAAGGCAACTTGCCCACGAGGATTTCATAGAGCACCACGCCCAGCGCATACAGGTCGGCGCGCCCGTCAATTTCCTGGCCCCGGGCCTGCTCCGGGCTCATGTAGCTCGGCGTGCCGACGGCAAATCCGGCCTGGGTGAACTGCGTGCGGTCATCCAGGGACTTGGCGATACCAAAGTCCGACAACACCGCCGTGCCATCCGCGCGGAACAGAATGTTCGCCGGCTTCACATCGCGGTGTACCAGGCCCTGGGCGTGGGCATAACCCAGCGCCGAGGCGATCTGGCGGATATACGTCAGCCCCTGCTCCGGCGTCAGTCCCGCGGCGATCCGCTCCTTGAGCGTGCCATTGGGCAGGTATTCCATGGCCATGTAGTACAGCTCACCGACATTGCCGATGTCATGGATGGTCACGGTGTGCGGGTGGGACAGGCGCGCCAGGGTCTTGCCTTCGCGCAGGAAGCGCTCGCAGAAGCTCGGGTCGGCCGCCAGCGCCGCCGCCATGATCTTCAGCGCCACCTTGCGCTCCAGGGAACGCTGGGTCGCCAGGTACACGCTGGCCATGGCGCCAACGCCGATTTCGCCTTCGATGTCGTAGCCGGGAATGATGATGTTCATGTCGACACCTTCACAACGATGGCGGTGATGTTGTCCGGCGCGCCGCGATTGAGCCCCAGGTGCACCAGGCTGCGGACGATTTCGTCCGGCTCGGCATGGCTCAGTACTTCGCGGATCTCGTGGTCTTCGACGGTCTTGTTCAGGCCGTCGCTGCACAGCAGGTAACTGTCGCCGGGGGCGATCAACAGGTCGACCGACGACAACGCCAACTGTGCTTCCACGCCAATCGCGCGGGTGACGATATTCGCCCGTGGATGCACCCGCGCATCGGCTTCGCTGAGCAGGCCGCTGTCCTGCAAGTCCTGCACGTAGCTGTGGTCGCGGGAAATGCTTTCCAGCAGGCCGTCGCGCAGGCGATACAGGCGGCTGTCGCCGGCCCACAGGCACACGCCGCGCAAGCCTCGGGTGGCGAGCAACACCACGGTGCTGCCCATCATGGTCACGCCACGGTGGGCGGTTTCTTCGCGCACCGCGCCGTTGACTCGCAGCAGGTCGCTGCGCAACGCCGCCGTGTATTCCTCAAGAGAACGGCCCACGGGAATGCTGCGCAGGCTGTCGACAATCAGGCTGCTGACGTAATCCCCCGCCGCGTGCCCGCCCATGCCGTCGGCCACCACCCACAGGCCGTTTTCCGGCAGGTCGAGGCAAGCGTCTTCATTGACTTGGCGAACCATGCCGACGTGGCTTTTGCTGGCGGATTTGAACGTGGACCGCATCTACACAACACCTTCTTGGCCGAGCAAAAATTGCGCAAAATCGTCGGCGGCAGGCAAGCCCTGACACCGCATTAAACCGGGAGAAATCTGTTGCGAACCACGGCCCCACCACAGGCTCGCGCCTTCGCAGGCCTGTTCGGCAAGCGCAGTCATCCGCGCCTGCGGGTCTGTGGCGTTGACACGCTGCAAGCCCGCAAAGCGACTACCCAAGGTGCGAGGTTGGCAGGCTGGAGCGCCGAGGGATTCGATCCCGCCGCTGAAACCTTCGAAGCTGGCGCCGGCGTCCAGCGTGCTCAGCAACAACTCTTCCACCTGTTCAAACCAGGTGTCCGGGCCGCCAACGACGGAGGCCGGGTCGGTGTCGTGATCCAACAGCGCAGCCACCGTCAGCGGGAAATAGCGCCCCACCCGGTCGATGCTCGGCATCACCACGCCCACCGCCGCGTCCGGCCCGCACACACCCGGCGCCAACACGAAGCGCCACAATGGGCTGACCAGGTAAGCATTCAGCCAGTCAGCCCCGAGGCGGGTCTGGCTGGCGAGCAATCCGGACGCCAGCCAACTGTCCCAAGGGCCGATAAAACTCTGGGGCAGCGCGCGGCTGACAAAGTCGCCGCGGCACGCCAACTTGCCGTAGAAACCCAGCGTGGTCATAGCCGCTCCGGCAGGCTGAAGCCGTTAAGCACGCGGCTCTTGAACGGGTTGAACGCACTGTTGGCCCGCAACTCGTAGGAGATGCTCGCGCCGTCGACCCGCAGACGCAAGTTGAAGCGGTCCGGCGAATTGCCGGCGGTCAGGTCCGATTGCTCCAGCAGGCGAAACCAGGCCCACGGGCCGTCCAGCGTTACACCGGAGCGCCCGCTGGCTGACGGCGGCATGATGGAAATGCGCACCACGCCAATGCTGCCGGGATTCGGCCACTGCATCGCGACCGGGCGGCTCGGGCCGTGGTCGTAGCTCAGTTGCTGGCCGTCCAGGTCCAGCAGGAACTGGGTGATGGTCGCGTCCATCGCCACCGGCTTGAGTTCAAAGCGCACGATCGGCTGGGTGCCACCGGCACGGAAAAACGCATCCCGAATGGTCGCCGCACGCTGGAACGTTTGCAGCACGCCCGGCGCGATGCCGAGCTTCTGCGCCGCGCCCGGCTGCCAGCGCCAGGTTTGCGTGGAGGTGTCGACGTAAGGTTGCAGGTACTTGCGGAAGTAATTGTCCATCACCCCGCCCACCCCGAAGAACTGGCCGAAGTCATCCAGGGTCGCGTCCCGCGCACTGCCGGGCGACATCGGATAACGCCCGGCCAAGGACTGGCGATACACGTTCACCACTTCGCTGACCCACGCCGCATTCAGCTGGTTGCGCACCCCGCCCATCATGCTGTTGGTGGTGGAGTTGACCACTGACTTGACCATGCCCTGCACCAGCGGCGGCTGGCGTTCGGCATTCAGGCTGACCCGCGTGGCCGCAGCCGCCGCCTGGTTTTTCGCTTCGCCGAGCAACGCATCGCCACTGGCACCGACCATGGCGCTGACCTGCACATACAGCGCGTTCATGTCCGCCAGCAGGCCATCGATGGCTGCCGGTTCGCCTTCGTTCTTGCTGACGATGCTGTTGAGTTCGGCGAAGTGCGCCGTCACCGGATCTTCACTGGCCGCTGGTGCATTCGCAGTTGGCTGGTCCTGGCCAAGCAGGCTGCCGAGGCGTTCCTTGAGCTTGTCCACGCCACCTTCCACCGGCGCGCCCTTGGCGGCCAGCAAGCGTTCTTCCGCTTGCAAGTCGGTCTCTTTGGAGACCGCCACCAGCAGCTTCTTCAGCGGCGAGGTCGGCCCGGAAATCACCCGCAAGACGTCGGCCGCCTGGGCCACGCTGGTGATCGGCACAAAGTCGATATCCGCCAGCAACGCATCCCACTGGCGTTGATAGTCCTGGAAGTACAGGCGGCGCACATCGGCGGCGAGGCTGACGACGTTTTGTTGGTCGGCCTGCTCGTGGCCCAGTACCCATTGCTCTTCAGCTAGGGTGCCAGTCTGGTTCAGGCTGGCCAGCAGGAAGCCCTGGCGATAACCCTTGGCGGTGAAGAAACCGCTCAACGGTTCGCCCAACGGCTTGCCGCTCTTGCGACTGAACACCAGCGCCGCATCACGGCCCGCCGCTTCGTTGATGCGAAAGTCCGGCACGCCTTCCGGCAGTTTCTGGCGCTTGATACGGTCGTAGACGCGCTGGGCCACCGGCAGTTGCTGCAGTTGCCGACGCAGGTCGTCGATCAAGCGCGGGTCGAGACGGGCGCTGGGCGGATGCCGCTCGAACAAGGCCTGCAAGTGCCCGATCAGTGCCTGGCGTTGGTCTGCCGGCAGGTCGCGCGGCAGGTTGCGGTCCCAGTCGAGGGCGATCCAGGCCTTGATGAAGTCCGGGTCGTAATGCTCGCTGTCGGCGAGCATCAGGTAGGCCTTCAAGCCTTCGTAGAGGAAGTCGGAATTGCCGCCGCCGTGCAGTTGCTCTTCGATGCGCGTCACCAAACGGGGCGCGAACACGGCGATCAACAGCTTGCGGTAGACGCTGGCGGATTCGGCTTCGAGCATGTCGCCCTGATACAGGCCCAAGCCTTCGGACCAGCTCGGCGAGTCGCCCGCGAGGTTCTTCACGGCGTTAAGCAGGGGCAGCACCGCGAGTACTTCGCGCTGTGCCGGGCTGAGGTTCTGCACGGTCTGGCCCAACGGCGCGACCTTCTGGTCAACCTGGGCGATGTAGGCCTGGTTGGCGCGATAACTCACCCACCACAACGTGCTGACGACCAGTACCAGCGCCACGGTTGCGGCCAGCACACCCCGGGCAATCCACTTGCGACGGCGCTCGACCTTCGGGTTGACGCCCACCAGGCCACGCTCGGCAAACGCCACGGCGGTGAACAGTTTTTCGATGAAGTAACTGCGCCCGGTGCCGGTCTGGCGCGCCAGGTGCTGGCGGTCCAGGTTCATGCTCTGGGCCATGGCGCCGATCAAGCGGTCAATCGGGCTGCCTTCCTGGGTGCCGCTGGTGAAGTACACACCGCGCAGCAAGACGCGCTCTTCAAAGGCGTTGGGTTTGAACACGCCTTCGAGGAAGCCTTGCAGGCAATCCTTCAACGCGCCGAACTGCTGCGGGAAACCGTAGATCAGGTCGCGCCGCGCCGGGTCGCGTTCCTGTTGCAGGCGCTCCACCAGGCGCTCGTTGAGGCGCTGTTCCAGGCCGGCGAACTCGCTTTGCAGATGGGCCAGCGGGCTGTCGCTGTTCTTGCCGTCGTCCAGGGCGAAGGTCATGCCCCACACTTGGGCGCGCTCTTCCTTGCTCAGGTTGTCGAAGAACTCCATGAAGCCCGGCACCAGGTCGAGCTTGGTGAGCATCAGGTAGATCGGGAAGCGCACGCCCAGTTGGGTGTACAGCTCCTGGATGCGCAGGCGGATCGCGGCGGCATGGGCGGCACGCTCGGCGTCGCTGCCCAGCAGCAGGTCCGAGAGGCTGATGGCGATAAACGCACCATCAATCGGGCGCCGGGAACGCTGCTTTTTCAGTAGGTCGAGAAAGCCCAGCCAGGCGGCTTTATCCACCGTGGAGTTGCTGTCCTGGGTGGTGTAGCGGCCAGCGGTGTCGAGCAATACGGCCTGGTCGGTAAACCACCAATCGCAATTGCGCGTACCGCCCACGCCCCGTACCGCACCGGCACCCAACTGCGCCGCCAAGGGAAAGTGCAGCCCGGAATTGACCAGCGCGGTGGTCTTGCCCGAGCCCGGCGGGCCGATGATCACGTACCACGGCAGCTCATACAGGTTGCGGCGCTCGTCACCGCCCAGCTTGGCCTTTTTCAACAGGGCCAGGGCTTCGTCCATGCGCTGGCGCAGGGTCGCCAGCTCTTCGGCGGTGGCGACGCTGGCAGGGTCTGGCGGGGTTTCCGCCGCGAGGCTGCGCATCACTTCGGCGGCCTGGCGCCGGGCCTGGATAATCCGGAATACGCGGTAGGCAATCCACACCGCGAACACCAGGATGATCAGCGCCCAGCGGCGCCCTTCCGGCACCAGCACATCGAGCAACGGGCCCACAAACCAGATGATCAGGCTCAAGGCGATCAGGCCCAGCAGCGGGATCACCCAGCGAATCACAAAACTGAAAAACGCCTTCACTCGACGCCCTCCGCCAATACGGTGATTTCTACCCGGCGATTGCGCGCACGGCCTTCGGCTGTGGCGTTGGTCGCCACCGGCTCGGTGTCGCTGCGGCCCTCGGCGCTGAAGCGTTCCGGCTGGCCGGTCTTGGCCGCGAGAATCTCCAGCACCGACTTTGCCCGCGCTTCGGACAGCGCCCAGTTGGACGGGAAGCGCAGGGTCGCAATCGGACGGTTATCGCTGTGGCCGGTGACCCGCACCTGGCCCTTGACCTTGCGGATGGCGTCGGCAATACGCAGCATCAGCGGCTGGAAGTCATCGACGATGCTGGAGCTGGCCGAGGCGAACAGTTCATCACCACGGATGGTCACCACGGAGCGGTCGACGGCATCTTCCACGGCTACACGACCGGCCTTGATGTCTTCCACCAGGAAGCCCGCCAGACGCGGTCGCTCAATGATTTTCGGCTGGGCCACCGGACGGTCGATGGCCTGCACCGGGATCTCCCCCAGGGCATGAATATTCTTGAACACCGGCTCGGCATCCGACGCCAGTTTCATCCGCAACCCGAACAGCAATGCCAACAGCAGTGCCACGCCGATGGCCACCGCGATCCACGGCGGCATGAACTGCGCCAGGCGATCACGGGCCACGGTCACGCCGCGCCAATGGGGTGACAGCTCGCGCTCATGCTCGCCACGGGCACTGCGAATCGCCGCAGCGGTACGCTCGCGCAAGGCTTCCAGCTGGCTGCGGCCATCGTTCATCACGCGGTAGCGACCTTCGAAACCCAGGCACAGGCACAGGTACAGCAGTTCCAGCAGGTACAGGCGTTCCCGCGGGCTTTGCAGGCAGTGATCCAGCAGTTGGAAGACCTTTTCGCCGCCCCAGGCCTCGTTGTGCACGGTGATCAGCAGGCTCTGCTTGCCCCAGTCACTGGCGCTGCCCCACGGCGTACTCAGCACGGCTTCATCGAGGGCGGTGCACAGCGCATAACGCGCCAGCAGCACATCGTTGCGGGCCACGCCGGCCGCCTCGGCACGTTCTTCGAACTGGCGCAGGTAAGCCAGCAGCTGCGCACGCAGGCTCGCTGGCGCAGGGTGCGAGATCGTGTTGCGCAGGCGCGTCAGCAGCGCCAACAACTGGCCGGCGGCGCTTTCCAGCGGGTTCAGGCCCTGGGCCTTGCCGGTCAGAATCGGCGCAGCGGGCATCGACAGCGGCGCCGGCTCTGCGCGAACAGGCTCCGGCGCGCGGCCACCGGGACGCGGCATGAACTGGGTGCGGTCATCGTCATTCGGATGCATCGCGGATTACCCTCGGATGGCCCAGAAAGCCAGGTTCAACCCCGGGAACTGGCCGGCGATGTGGAACGCAAAGCCACCGGAATTACCCAGTTGCTGCCAGTGCTCGCTGCCCCGGTCCAGCTCGTAGTAGGTGGAGCCTGCGTGGTACGGAATCTGCCGTGGCGCCACCGGCAGCGGCAGCAGGCCGATGCCCGGCAGTTGCAGGTTGACCAGGTCGCGGATGTGTTCCACCGAGCCGACTTTGCTCTGCTGGCCGAAACGTGCGCGCAGGGTTTCGCCCGGCACATCGGCGCGCACCACCAGGATGAAACTGGCGCTGTCGATCAGGGTTTTGTCGGCCAGCATCGCCACGTGCACGCCGTAGGCTTTCTCGACAATCGGGATCGGCGTGGCCTTGCTGTCGATCAGCATCGACAGCGCCTCGCGCAGGGCCTGCATCACCGGGGTGAAGCTCAGGGCCAGGTCGTCATGCTGGTACTGCGGATATTCGTGGGGGCGGCGGCCAGTGGTGGAGAAGGTCGAGAACTCGCCGGCCAGGCTCACCAATTCACTGAAGAAACGCTCCGGGTGCAGCGGGCTCAACTGACTCAGGTGCTGGATCAGCGGCTGGGCGCGGTTGACCAGTTGCAGCAGCATGAAGTCGGCAATCTCCGAAGCACCACCGGCGCCCGAAGCCACCACGCGCCCGGCCAACGCTTCGCCGCGCTGGTGCAGCAGGCCCAGCAGTTCGCTGCGAAACGCGGTCAGCGGTTTGCTGGCCGTCACGTCGAGGACCGGCGGGATGTAGCTCTCGTCCAGCACCAGGGCGCGGTCGGCGCGTTTTTCCTTGATGCGCACCAGGCCAATGGCCGCGTAATCGCTGATGCCATCCTGGGCGGTCAACAGGCGCAAGGCGCGGGAGCCGACCGCCACCGGCGCACGGTTTTCGAAGGGCGCGTTGTCGTCGCGCACTTCACGCACCTGGCTGACATAGCGCGCGGCTTCCAGGGCCTCGCCTTCGTCGACGGTGTCGCGGGCGCCGGCACGCTTGAGGGGCAACGCCAGGTACACCAGGCCATCGCGCAAGTTGTCGTCGATATTCAGCGGGCTCGGCGCCAGGTCGTCCTGGGGGATATTGAACGGCGTGCCATCCGGTAACAGGCCACGTGCCGAGACGATCGCCAGCTTGCCCTGGGCCAGCAGGCCCTGGTCGATCAACAGTTCGGAAAAGCCCCAGGCCCCCGCCGACAACGGGCGGCTGCGCGCATCGATCAGGTTTTCCAGGTAACGGTCATGCTGCTGGAAGTGCTGCGTTCCGATGAACATGCCTTCCGACCAGACCACGCGATTGTTCCAGGACATGGGGGCTCCGATTCTTATTGGGCAGGGCTGGATGGGGGAACCACGACGTCGGCACGCACGGCATGCACATCGAGGCTGATCTGGTATTCGGTGTATTGGCGTGCCGGCACGTTGAGCACCGTGCGCCACTCGGCGCGGTCCAGTTCGCGATAGCCCACCAGCAGGCCGATCTGGCGGGTGGACGGGTCGAGGTCGCGCTGGATGCTCAATTGCTGGCCGGGCAGGATCACCACTTCGTCCTGGTCGAGCAGGTCGAGGCCGAGGGTCGACTGTGCGCGATCGGCCAGGGCGAAGTAGTCGGAACGGCTGAAGGTGGCGGCGTTTTTCAGTTCGAAAATCCGCACCCGTACCGGGGCTGCCTGGCCATTGGCGCCGGGGTTGAGCCCGGCGATGGCATGGAAATGCAGCTCGACGGCGGCGGTGTCTGCCTCAGCTTCGGCGGCCTCGGGCTTGGCCGCATCCTTGGCACACGCCGTCAGCAGAAGCGCGGTGGCGACTGCGAGTAAAAACCTGGGAATCATCCTGCGTCCTCAATGACGTACTTAGCTATCCGTTGTTCCATGTACTGCGTTGTTAGTGACGCTGTCGGCTGCTGTGCGCTTCGTAGGCACGGCTGAATTCACGCCCGAACAGGTCCTGGAAATCTTCCTGGGCCTCGCGGGAAATATTGCTGTAGAGCTCGGTGAACTGCTGCCAGTACTGGGCCTGGCGCGAGCCGTTGAAAATGCTCGATAGCCCGCCGGGCTTGCCCATGCGCTCTTCGAGCTGCGCCGGTTCAAAGCGCGTCAGCAGGTGCTTGATGGCGGCTTCGACCCCGGCCATGACGGCCAGTTGGTGGGCGCGCAGATCGTCGAAACTGTCGCGCACGGCCAAGTCCGGTGCCATAAACGCCTGATTGCTGTGGCGTAGGAGCAGCAGTAGCGCTTCATCGGCATTCGGGGCGAATTTCAACGGATTGTTTTCCACCGGTTGAATCACCGTCTGCTGCATGCGGAACTCGCCCTTGAGGCTGCTGCGGGCACGCAACACGTCGATCAGGCCTTCGACCATCAGCCGGTAACTGCGGCCGATGCTTTCCATCTGGGCTTCGGCCTGGGCCTTGTCCAGGCGCAACTGATCGAGGCCCGCACCACGCAGGAAGGCTTGCAACAGGTCGGGCTGGCTGGCATCAGCCACCGGGAGCGGGCGCTCGACCTTGGGCGGCTCGATGACCGGCGGCTGTGGCGGTGTTGGCGGCGGCGGTGCAACAGGCCTGGGTGCCGGGGCATCGCCGAACAGATCCCAGTCTTCGGGGATTACTGAGCCCGAGACCACCGGCGCAGGCGGCTCAGCCACGGGCAGCGGTGTCGGCGGGCGGAAGTCGTGCTGCTCGGCCGGCACGTGATCGTGCACGGTGGCCGGCGGTACGCTGGTGGGCGCGAGGAAGTCGAACAGGTCCGGCAGGGTGTCCATCGACGAGGCGCCCTGGAACTGCGGCGCGATCACCGGAGGTGGCGTCGGGGCCTTCACGGCGGCGCCCATCAGGGCTTCGAAACTGTTGGAAGCGTCACCGGTGAAAGACGGGGTATCTGTCACTTTCAGGTTGAAATCGATACGCGCCTGGATCTCGTAATCGCCGATGCGGATCAGTTCGCCGTCCTGCAATGGCTCGCTGCTTCCCCGCCGCAAACGAATACCGGCATGCACTAACTCAACTCCATTAGTGCTGTTATCAGTTAAGTAGTAACGACCATCTTTGTACTGAATAACGCAATGTTGCGTGGAAACAAGACGTTCTGGATCAGGCAGTACCCAGTCATTTTCGGAACCGCGGCCAATAGCCATCACTCCCTGATCCAGGGACTTTTCAGAACACTGGCCAGGGGTAATCTTGTGATAACTAGTGATAGTCAAGCACAGCGACATCTTGCCTCCTTGCTGATACTTCGCGCGCGGCCGTTCCCTGGGAGAAATGCTCCGAGAGATCCACGACAGATCCTTTCAAAACCTTGAAAGCCTGCTTCAACCCGCGTAATTGCTGATCTTAACCGGCCTGTATGACAAAAATCCTGCCTCGGCACCTGCTTCGACTGATCAGTCGCACAAGATGTTAAGCACCGCACATCTGTCATAGAGGGCGAATAGCTTACCTTGACAAGGCATAAGTACTACACCAAAAATGCACAACTTCTTGAACACCAATGATGGCACTTTGAAATCAGCATGATGTCAAAGCGTTAAATAAGACCAAGAAAACATGCAAAGTTCCTCGCGCAACTAATGCATGAGTTGCCCGTCATCTAACGGGCTGATAGGGAGATCGAATTTAGTGGATGTGCCTCTGCTGCTCGCCGCCGTTTCCGCGACTTCGCCCTGTGGCGAAGACTTGGAATATGACGCCGATTACTTGCATCTTGAGCGTGCCGCACAGGGTCAACCCGAGCGCAGCATGGGCGACTCGATCCTGCCTGCCGAACCTCCGGAATGGCGCAGCATCCAGCAGCAAAGTCTCGACCTCCTGCAACGCAGCAAAGACCTGCGCATCACCCATTTCCTGTTGCAAGCCGCCCTCGCCCTCCAGGGCATTGCAGGGCTTGCCGACGCACTCGCGCTGATCAACGCGCTGCTGCGCGAATACTGGGCCGACCTGCATCCGCGCCTGGATGCCGATGACGACAACGACCCCACCGTGCGCATCAACGCCCTCAGCGGCGTGGCCAGCGACGCGAACATCCGCCTGCTGCGTGAGGCCATTCTCACCCGTTCGCGCACCTTCGGGCCCGTCAGCCTGCGCGCCGCGCTGAATGCCAGCGGGCTGCAGAGTTTCCCCGGCGAAAACCTCGGTGCCGAACAGCTTAACGGCGCATTCCTCGACAGCGATGCCGAGCAACTGCAAGCCACCCGCGACGCGCTGAACGCCGCCCGCGACGCCTGTGAGGCCATCGAACAATACGTCAGCGACCAGGTAGGTTCCGCCCAGGGCGTGGACCTCGGCCCCTTGAAGCAACTGCTCAAGCAGGCCGTGCAGATACTTAACCAATACGCCCCGCACAGCGGCGCCGCCAGCGAGCCCGAGGTTGTCAGTGACGACAATGCCCCCTCGGTTGAATACGCCGCCGCGCCCGTTGCAGCACGCCCGACCGGCGACATCGCAAGCCGTGATGAAGTGCTGCGCAGCCTCGACAAGATCCTTGCGTACTACACCCGGCACGAGCCTTCGAGCCCGCTGCCGGTGCTGTTGAACCGAGCGAAGAATCTGGTGCACGCCGACTTTGCGGCCATCGTGCGCAACCTGATTCCCGACGGCATGTCCCAATTTGAAAATCTGCGCGGGCCGGACAGCGAATAAGCGTACGGATCGCGCAGTTACAACACCGTCGCTCAAGCGACCAGGAGCAGCAACGTGGCGAAGCAAAGTTCTCAGAAATTCATCGCGCGCAACCGTGCGCCTCGGGTGCAGATCGAGTACGACGTCGAGCTCTACGGCGCCGAGAAAAAGGTCCAGCTGCCCTTCGTCATGGGCGTGATGGCCGATCTCGCCGGCAAGCCCGCCGAGCCTCTGGCGCCTGTGGCCGACCGCAAGTTCCTTGAAGTGGACGTCGACAACTTCGACTCGCGCCTCAAGGCCATGCAGCCACGCGTCGCGTTCCACGTGCCCAACGAGCTGACCGGCGAAGGCAACCTGAGCCTGGACATCACCTTCGAAAGCATGGACGACTTCAGCCCCGCCGCTGTGGCGCGCAAGGTCGATTCGCTCAAGCAACTGCTCGAAGCCCGCACCCAGCTGGCCAACCTGCTGACCTACATGGACGGCAAGACCGGCGCTGAAGAAATCATCATGAAGGCGATCAAGGACCCGGCACTGCTTCAGGCACTTGCCAGCGCGCCCAAGCCTGCAGGGGAGCAGTAATCATGACTGACAATACCGCCCGCGAAGGCACCCAGATCCTGGGTACCACCGAAGAAGCCAGCGAGTTCGCGAACCTGCTGCTGCAAGAATTCAAACCCAAGACCGAGCGTGCCCGCGAAGCCGTGGAAACCGCTGTGCGCACCCTGGCCGAGCAGGCTCTGGCCCAGACCGACCTGGTGTCCAACGACGCGATCAAGTCGATCGAATCGATCATCGCCGCCATCGACGCCAAGCTCACCGCCCAGGTCAACCAGATCATCCATCACCAGGATTTCCAGCAGCTGGAAAGCGCCTGGCGTGGCCTGCACTACCTGGTGAACAACACCGAGAGCGATGAGCAGCTGAAGATTCGCGTGCTCAACATCTCCAAGCCGGACCTGCACAAGACCCTGAAGAAATTCAAGGGCACCGCGTGGGACCAGAGCCCGATCTTCAAGAAGATGTACGAAGAAGAATACGGCCAGTTCGGCGGCGAACCTTACGGTTGCCTGGTGGGCGACTACTACTTCGACCAGTCGCCTCCCGACGTGGAGCTGCTGGGCGAGCTGTCGAAAGTCTGCGCCGCCATGCACGCACCGTTCATTGCCGCCGCTTCGCCAACCGTGATGGGCATGGGCTCGTGGCAGGAACTGTCGAACCCGCGCGACCTGACCAAGATCTTCACCACCCCGGAATACGCCGGCTGGCGCTCGCTGCGTGAATCGGAAGACTCGCGCTACATCGGCCTGACCATGCCGCGTTTCCTGGCGCGCCTGCCGTACGGTGCCAAGACCGATCCGGTGGAAGCCTTCGCCTTCGAAGAAAACACCGACGGTGCCGACAGCTCCAAGTACACCTGGGCCAACGCCGCTTACGCGATGGCGGTGAACATCAACCGTTCGTTCAAACACTTCGGCTGGTGCTCGCGCATCCGTGGCGTGGAGTCAGGCGGTGAAGTCGAGAACCTGCCGGCCCACACCTTCCCGACGGATGACGGTGGCGTGGACATGAAGTGCCCGACCGAAATCGCTATCAGCGACCGCCGCGAAGCGGAACTGGCGAAGAACGGTTTCATGCCGCTGCTGCACAAGAAAAACACCGACTTCGCTGCCTTCATCGGCGCCCAGTCGCTGCAGAAACCGGCCGAATACGATGACCCGGATGCCACCGCCAACGCCAACCTGGCCGCGCGCCTGCCGTACCTGTTCGCCACCTGCCGTTTCGCCCACTACTTGAAATGCATCGTGCGCGACAAGATCGGTTCCTTCAAAGAGAAGGACGAGATGCAACGCTGGTTGCAGGACTGGATCCTCAACTACGTCGACGGTGACCCGGCGCACTCCACCGAAACCACCAAGGCCCAGCATCCATTGGCTGCCGCCGAAGTGATCGTGGAAGACGTCGAAGGCAACCCGGGGTACTACAACTCCAGGTTCTACCTGCGCCCGCACTACCAGCTCGAAGGGCTGACCGTGTCGCTGCGCCTGGTATCGAAGCTGCCTTCGGCGAAAGGCGCGTAACACCGTCGCTCGTTCCCACGCTCCGCGTGGGAATGCCGCCCGGGACGCTCCGCGTCCCAGTGACGCAGAGCGTCACAAGATGCGTTACCACGCAGAGCGTGGGAACGATCAGCGTTAACAAATTCTGTGGCTGAGACCACACAGGGAGAAAACATGGCTGTTGATATTTTCATCAAGATCGGCGACATCAAGGGCGAGTCCATGGACAAGGCCCACAAGGACGAAATCGACGTGTTGAACTGGAGCTGGGGCATGGCCCAGTCCGGCAACATGCACGTGGGCGGTGGCGGCGGTGCGGGCAAGGTGAACATCCAGGACCTGTCGCTGACCAAGTACGTCGACAAGGCCTCGCCCAACCTGATGATGCACTGCGCGAGCGGCAAGCACATCGACAAGGTCACGCTGACCGTGCGCAAGGCCGGCGGTGAAAGCCAGGTCGAGTACATGATCATCAACCTGGAAGAAGTGCTGGTCACCTCCCTGAGCACCGGCGGTTCGGGCAGCGATGACCGCCTGACCGAAAACGTGACCCTGAACTTTGCCCAGGTGATGGTGGACTACCAGCCACAGAAAGCCGACGGCACCAAAGACGGCGGCGCGATCAAGTTTGGCTGGAACATTCGCTCCAACACCAAACGCTGATTGCCCCTGTAGCCGCCACCCCAAGTGGCGGCTGCAAGCCCCCTGTTCCTCTCGCAACCCGTCCGTGGAGCTGCTTTGGTGGTAACTGAAATTGCTTCCCGCGATCGCCTGCAACCGTCCCTGCTGGACCGGTTGACCGACGATGACCCGACCAATCCCAAGGAAAGCGCCGACAAACGCGTGCTGTCCCTGAGCCAATTGAAAGCCTCGGTGCTGCGTGACCTGACGTGGCTGCTCAACACCACTTCACTGCTCAACGCCGATGCCACGCTGCACACGCCGGCCGGTACGTCGGTGGTCAATTACGGGCTGCCGGCGCTGGCGGGCAACAGTGTCTCCAGCGTCGACATCAGCGCCCTGGAAGCCTTGATTCGACAAGCCATCGCCACCTTCGAGCCGCGCATCCTGCGCCACACCTTGCGGGTCAAGGCACGCGTCGGCCACGGTGAGATGAACCACAACGCCCTGAGTTTCGAGATCGAAGGCGACCTGTGGGCGCAGCCGGTGCCGTTGCGCCTGTTGCTGCAAACCGACCTGGACCTGGAGTCCGGCCATGTGCGTGTGGTGAACGCCGACCAGCGGAGACGCCCATGAACCCGCGCTTGCTGGAGCTGTATAACCAGGAACTGCACCACGTGCGCGAAAGCGCCGCCGAGTTCGCCAAGGAATACCCGAAGATCGCCAGTCGGCTGACCCTGTCCGGCATGGACTGCGCCGACCCGTACGTCGAACGCTTGCTCGAAGGCTTTGCGTATCTCACGGCCCGGGTCCAGCTCAAGCTCGACGCCGAGTACCCGACCTTCACCAACAACCTGCTGGAGATCGCCTACCCGCACTACCTGGCGCCGACCCCGTCGATGACCGTGGTGCAGTTGCAGGCCGATCCCGATGAAGGCTCCCTGGCCAGTGGTTTTCCACTGCCCCGCGACACCGTCCTGCGCGCCGCCTTGGGCCGCGAAACCCAGACCTGCTGCGAGTACCGCACCGCGCACCCGGTGACGCTGTGGCCGTTGCAGGTCGCCCAGGCCGAGTACTTCGGCAACCCGTCCGCCGTGCTCGGGCGGTTGGCCGCCAGCGAACCCAAGGCCAAGGCCGGCCTGCGCCTGACCTTGCGTACCGGCGCCGAGCTGCCGTTCAACAGCCTGGCGCTGGATAATTTGCCGCTGTACCTCAGCGGTGCCGACGAACAACCGTTCCGCCTCTACGAACAACTGCTGGGCAATGCCTGCGCGGTGTTCGCGCGCAAGCCCGGTGGTGATTGGGTGGAACGCCTGCCGCCGGATGCCTTGCGCTCCCGGGGTTTCGACGACGCCGATGCGGCAATGCCGGTGGTGCCTCGGGCATTCCAGGGCTATCGCTTGCTCCAGGAATACTTCGCCCTGCCCCACCGTTTTCTATTCGTTGAATTCGCTGAACTGAGCCGTGCAGTCAAACGCTGTGACGGCCAGGAACTGGAACTGATCGTGCTGTTCGACCGTCACGATCCAAGCCTGGAAGGCAGCGTCGGCAAGGCGCAATTCGTGCCGTTCTGCACCCCGGCAATCAACCTGTTTCCCAAGCGTGTGGACCGGATTCACTTGTCCGAGCGGGTCAACGAACACCATGTGATCGCCGACCGCACGCGACCGATGGATTTCGAGATTCACTCCTTGAGCGGCATCACGGGCCACGGCACCGGACCGGAGCAGCCGTTCCTGCCGTTCTATGCAGTACGCGATCCGTCGCGCTATGGCCGTGACCAGGCTTACTACACGGTGCGTCGCGAACCCCGCGTGTTGTCCAGCGACCAGCGCCGCAACGGGCCGCGCTCCACCTATGTGGGCAGCGAAACCTTCGTCAGCCTGGTGGACACCCAGCAAGCCCCGTACCGCCATGACCTGCGCCAACTGGGCGTGACCGCACTGTGCACTAACCGCGACTTGCCGCTGTTCATGAGCGTGGGCAACGGCAAGACCGACTTCACCCTGGCCGACAGTGCGCCGGTCTTGGCCGTGCGCTGCGTCGCCGGGCCAAGCCGCCCGCGCGCCAGCCATGCCCATGACGCCAAGGCCTGGCGTCTGATCAGCCAGTTGTCGTTGAACTACCTGTCGCTGAGCGAGCAAGGCCAGGGCGCCGCCGCGCTGCGTGAACTGCTGCGCCTGTATGGCGACAGCAACGACGCCGCCCTGCAATTGCAGATCGAAGGCCTGCGGGAAGTCAGCAGCAAGGCGGTGACCCGGCGCCTGCCGATGCCCGGCCCGATCGTGTTTGGCCGCGGCCTTGAGATCACTCTGGAATTTGATGAAAACGCGTTCCGCGGCACCGGCGTGTTCCTGCTCGGTGCGGTGTTTGAACGGTTCCTGGCACGCTACGTGTCGATCAACAGTTTTACCGAGACGGTGATCCGTACCACCGAACGCGGCGAGATCATGCGATGGAAAGCCAAGCCCGGACGCCGTCCGACCCTGTGAGTACCCTGGATGCAATGCATCAGGAGCCCTGGGAATATGACTTCTTCCAGGCGCTGCGGCGTATCGAGTGCGAATCGCCGGACTTGCCACGCCTGGGGCATTCCCTGCGCCTGGCGGATGACCCGCTGCGTCTCGGGCAGCAGGCCGATTGCACCTTTGCGCCGGCCACATTGGCCTCGGTCGAACCTGGGGCTGAAGGCCAGCCGGCACGGCTGGAGCAGTTCTTCTTCGGCCTCGGCGGCCCCAACGGCCCGCTGCCGCTGCACATCACCGAGTACGTGCGTGAGCGCCAGCGCAACAACGCCGACAGCACCAGCAAGCGCTTCCTGGATGTGTTCCACCACCGCCTGCTGACCCTGTTTTATCGTGCCTGGGCCGAGGCACGGCCTACCGTCAGCCATGACCGCCCGGACGATGACTACTGGTCGGCGCGCCTCGCCGCATTGAGCGGTCGCGGCACCCCGAGCCTGCTCAACCAGGGCCTGATCCCCGACACGGCGAAGCTGCATTACAGCGGCCACCTGTCGGCACAAACCCGCTATCCGGACGGCCTGAAGGCGATTCTCGGCGAGTACTTCGGCCTGCCGGTGGAGATCGAAGAGTACGTCGGCCAATGGCTGGAGCTGCCCGAACGCAGCCGCGTGAGTGTCAGCGCCAACCAGCTGGGCGTGGACTTTTGCCTGGGCAACCACGTGTGGGACCGCCAGCATAAATTCCGCATTCGCCTGGGCCCGCTGAAGCTCGATGACTACATGGGCATGCTGCCCGGCAGCCAGCCGTTCAACGAGCTGGTGGCGTGGGTCGCCGAGTACCTGGGCCACGAACTGGACTGGGACCTGAACCTGGTTCTGCAACAACCGGAAGTGCCGGCCCTGCAACTCAACGGCCAGTTCCGCCTGGGCTTCAACACCTGGCTCGGCCAACCCGAGCATGACGCCAACGACCTAATCCTGGCCCGGCATTACGCCGAACACGCCAACACCTCAAGGAATCCAGAGCATGGGTGAAATCAGTCGCGCCGCACTGTTCGGCAAACTCAACAGCGTGGCCTACAAGGCCATCGAAGCCGCCACCGTGTTCTGCAAGCTGCGGGGCAACCCGTACGTGGAACTGGCCCACTGGTTTCACCAGTTGCTGCAACTGCAGGACTCTGACCTGCACCGTATCATCCGACAGTTCAACGTCGAGCCGGCGCGTCTGGCCCGCGACCTGACCGAAGCCCTGGACCGCCTGCCCCGTGGCTCGACGTCGATCACTGACTTGTCTTCCCATGTGGAAGAAGCGGTCGAGCGTGGCTGGGTCTACGGCAGCCTGATGTTTGGCGAAAGCCAGGTACGCACCGGTTACCTGGTGCTGGGAATTCTCAAGACGCCGAGCCTGCGCCATGCGCTGTTGGGCTTGTCCGGTGAGTTCGACAAGATCAAGGCCGAAGCCCTGAGCGAACGCTTTGACGAATACGTCGGCGACTCGCCCGAAAATGCATTGAGTGCCAGCGACGGTTTCAATGCCGGTGCAGTACCGGGCGAAGCCAGCGGCGCCATGGCCCCGAGCGCGATGGGCAAGCAGGAAGCCCTCAAGCGCTTCACCGTCGACCTGACCGAACAGGCCCGCAGCGGCAAGCTCGACCCGATCGTCGGGCGTGACGAAGAGATCCGCCAACTGGTGGACATCCTCATGCGTCGCCGCCAGAACAACCCGATCCTTACCGGTGAAGCCGGCGTCGGCAAGACCGCCGTGGTCGAAGGCTTCGCCCTGCGCATAGTCGCCGGCGACGTACCACCCGCGCTGAAAGATGTGGAACTGCGCAGCCTCGATGTCGGCCTGCTGCAAGCCGGCGCCAGTATGAAAGGCGAGTTCGAACAACGCCTGCGCCAGGTCATCGAAGACGTCCAGGCCTCGCCGAAACCGATCATCCTGTTTATCGACGAAGCCCACACCCTGGTAGGTGCCGGTGGCGCCGCCGGGACCGGTGACGCGGCCAACCTGCTCAAGCCTGCCCTGGCCCGTGGCACCTTGCGTACCGTGGCCGCCACCACCTGGGCCGAGTACAAGAAGCACATCGAAAAAGACCCGGCCCTGACCCGTCGCTTCCAGGTGGTGCAAGTGGCCGAGCCGTCGGAAGACAAGGCGTTGCTGATGATGCGCGGCGTGGCCTCGACCATGGAAAAACACCATCAGGTGCAGATTCTCGATGAAGCCTTGGAAGCTTCGGTGAAGCTGTCCCACCGCTACATTCCGGCGCGCCAGTTGCCGGACAAGTCCGTGAGCCTGCTGGACACCGCCTGCGCCCGCGTCGCCATCAGCCTGCACGCGGTGCCGGCAGAAGTCGACGACAGCCGCCGCCGTATCGAGGCACTGGAAACCGAGCTGCAAATCATCGCCCGCGAGCACGCGATCGGCATCGCCATCGGTGCGCGCCAGACCAACAGCGAAGCGCTGCTGAACGCCGAACGCGAGCGCCTGGCCACCCTGGAAGCCCGTTGGGCCGAAGAGAAAACCCTGGTGGATGAGTTGCTCGCCACCCGTGCGACGTTGCGTGAAAAATCCGGGGTTGTGGACAGCGGCGATGATCAATTGCGTGCCCAATTGGTAGACCTGCAACAACGCCTCAGCACCCTGCAAGGCGAAACCCCACTGATCCTGCCGACCGTAGACTACCAAGCGGTGGCCTCGGTGGTCGCCGACTGGACCGGCATCCCGGTGGGCCGCATGGCTCGCAACGAACTGGAGACGGTGCTCAACCTCGACCAGCACCTGAAGAAACGCATCATCGGCCAGGACCACGCCTTGCAGATGATCGCCAAGCGCATCCAGACCTCCCGCGCCGGCCTCGACAACCCGAGCAAGCCGATTGGCGTGTTCATGCTCGCCGGCACCTCCGGCGTGGGCAAGACCGAAACCGCCCTGGCCCTGGCCGAAGCCATGTACGGCGGCGAGCAGAACGTGATCACCATCAACATGAGCGAGTTCCAGGAAGCCCACACCGTGTCCACCCTCAAGGGTGCGCCACCGGGCTACATCGGCTACGGCGAGGGCGGCGTACTGACCGAAGCCGTGCGGCGCAAACCCTACAGCGTGGTGCTGCTGGACGAGGTGGAAAAAGCCCACCCGGACGTGCATGAAATCTTCTTCCAGGTGTTCGACAAAGGCGTGATGGAAGACGGCGAAGGCCGGGTGATCGACTTCAAGAACACCTTGATCCTGCTGACCACCAACGCCGGTACCGAGCTGATTTCCCGGGTCTGCAAAGACCCGGCGAACATCCCCGAGCCCGAGGAAATCGCCAAGGCCCTGCGCCAGCCGCTGCTGGAGATTTTCCCGCCGGCGCTGCTCGGCCGCCTGGTGACCATTCCGTACTACCCGCTCAGCGACGAGATGCTCAAGGCAATCACCCGCCTGCAACTCAACCGCATCAAGAAGCGCGTGGAGAACACCCACAAAGTCGCCTTCGATTACGACGACGACGTGGTCGACCTGATCGTGTCCCGCTGCACCGAAACCGAAAGCGGCGGGCGGATGATCGACACCATCCTCACCAACAGCCTGCTGCCGGACATGAGCCGCGAATTCCTCACCCGCATGCTCGAAGGCAAGGCGCTGGCGGGGGTGCGGATCAGCACGCGGGATAACGAATTGCACTACGACTTCAACGATTGACCTGACGGAATGCGATCAAAACTGTGGGAGCGGGCGTGCTCGCGAAGGCGGTGCATCAGTTGATGCATCCAGTGGCT
>NZ_JBSVWQ010000011.1:0-65296 GCF_054071215.1 Pseudomonas sp. SDO5522_S412
TGGCCGAACGCAGGCTTTGGAGCGTGGGTAACCCGGCAGGACGCCGGGTTAGCCGTCCTGGGCCAAGGATGGCCCATGACGGCGGCCCACGGTCCAAAGCCGGAGTGAGGGCACACCGAGCCTAAGCGAGGTGCCGAGTGGTGGGGCAAGAGCGTTTTGCTTACTTTTGCGCTTTTCAAAAGTGAGCCGCTGTAAGAGCGGAACCGATATCAGCCATCACCCAAAAAACGGATATGCCCCCCAACCCCAAAGACGCATACGTCATCCAACGTATTCCCCGCCCAACCCCATCCCCGTGAGACTGCTCCCGACAGCCAACCCACCCTCCGGGAGCACCTCGATGACCGACACCCTGATCAAAGTCGACCTCAACCAACCCGTCACCGAAAACGAACAGATCCACAACCGTTGGCACCCGGACATCCCGATGGCTTGCTGGGTCAAACCCGGCGATGACTTCATCCTCGAAACCTACGACTGGACCGCCGGCGCCATCAAGAACAACGACGACGCCAGCGACGTGCGCGACGTCGACCTCTCCACCGTGCATTACCTCTCCGGTCCGGTGGGCGTACACGGCGCCGAACCTGGCGACTTGCTGGTGGTCGACCTGCTCGACATCGGCGCCAAGGCCGACTCCCAGTGGGGCTTCAACGGCTTCTTCTCGCGCCAGAACGGCGGCGGCTTTCTCACCGATCACTTCCCCAGCGCGCAAAAAGCCATCTGGGATTTCAAGGGCATGTTCACCAGCTCCCGGCACATCCCGGGCGTCAATTTTGCGGGCCTGATCCACCCCGGCCTGATCGGCTGCCTGCCCGACCCGGTGATGCTCGCCGACTGGAATCGTCGCGAGCAGGAGCTGATCGACACCAACCCGACCCGCGTCCCACCCCTGGCCAACGCCCCGCTGGCCGCCACCGCGCACATGGGCAAACTCAAGGGCTCGGCCCGTGATGATGCCGCCGCCACCGGTGCCCGCACCGTGCCGCCCCGTGAGCATGGCGGCAACTGCGATATCAAGGATTTGTCCCGCGGCTCGAAGATCTATTTCCCGGTGTACGTCAACGGCGCCGGCCTGTCGGTGGGCGACTTGCACTTCAGCCAGGGCGACGGCGAAATCACCTTTTGCGGCGCCATCGAAATGGCCGGCTGGGTGCACATGAAGGTCGAGCTGATCAAGGGCGGCATGGCCAAATACGGGATCAAGAACCCGGTGTTCAAGCCAAGCCCGATCACCCCGAACTACAAGAACTACCTGATCTTCGAAGGCATCTCCGTCGACGAACAGGGCCAGCAGCATTACCTGGACGTCAATGTCGCTTACCGCCAGGCCTGCCTGAATGCGATCAACTACCTGACCAAGTTCGGCTACTCACCGGCCCAGGGTTATGCGTTGCTCGGCTCGGCGCCGGTGCAGGGGCATATCAGCGGCGTGGTGGACATCCCCAACGCCTGCGCGACGTTGTGGCTGCCGACTGAAATCTTCGAGTTCGACATCAACCCCAATGCCAGCGGCCCGACCCAATTCCTCGACGGCAGCATCGACCTGCCCATCGCTCCGGACCTGTAGCCATGCCGACCTACGAATATGCCTGTGAGTCCTGCGGCACCTTCACGATGCTGCGGCCCATGGCCCAGCGTCACGAACCCAGCCAATGCCCGTATTGCGACGGCCCGGGCGGGCAGTTGCTGCTGTCGGCGCCGGCGCTGACCACGCTGTCGGCCAATCAGCGCAAGGCCATAGCCGGTAACGAGCGCAGCGCCCATGCGCCGCAAACCGTCGGCGAATATCAGGCAGCGCGCAAGCACCCGGCGGGCTGCAGTTGCTGTGGCACCAGCAAGCCGGTGGTGCCGAGCAAGGCCAACCCGCTGGGGCTCAAGACCAGGACCGGGCCACGGCCCTGGATGATCAGTCACTGACCGAGGAGATTTGCAATGCGCCATGGCGACATTTCCAGCAGCCCGGATACGGTCGGCGTTGCTGTCGTGAACTACAAGATGCCGCGCCTGCACAGCAAGGCCGAGGTCATCGATAACGCGAAGAAGATTGCCGAGATTATTGTCGGCATGAAGCAGGGTTTGCCCGGCATGGACCTGGTGGTGTTCCCCGAATACAGCACCATGGGGATCATGTACGACCACGACGAGATGATGGCGACCGCTGCGAGTATTCCCGGCGAGGAGACGGCGATTTTCTCCGCGGCCTGTCGCCAGGCCAATACCTGGGGCGTGTTTTCCCTGACCGGTGAACGCCACGAGGAGCACCCGCACAAGGCGCCGTACAACACGCTGGTGCTGATCAATAACCTCGGCGAGATCGTCCAGCGTTACCGCAAATGCATTCCGTGGTGCCCGATCGAGGGCTGGTACCCGGGCGATCGCACCTACGTGTGCGACGGGCCCAAGGGCATGAAGGTCAGCCTGATCATCTGCGACGACGGCAACTACCCGGAGATCTGGCGTGACTGTGCGATGAAAGGCGCCGAGCTGATCGTGCGCTGCCAGGGCTATATGTACCCGGCCAAGGAGCAGCAGGTGCAGATGTCCAAGAGCATGGCCTGGGCCAATAACTGCTACGTGGCGGTGGCGAATGCGGCGGGGTTCGACGGGGTGTATTCGTACTTCGGGCACTCGGCGATCATCGGCTTCGATGGCCGTACCCTGGGCGAGTGCGGCGAGGAAGAGATGGGCATTCAGTACGCCCAGCTGTCGGTGTCGCAGATCCGCGATGCGCGGGCCAACGACCAGTCGCAGAACCATCTGTTCAAGTTGCTGCACCGTGGCTACACCGGCATGCATGCCTCGGGCGATGGGGACAAGGGCGTGGCGGATTGCCCATTCGAGTTCTATCGCACCTGGGTGCTGGACGCGCAAAAGGCCCAAGAGAATGTCGAGGCCTTCACCCGCAGCACCGTCGGTGTCGCCGAATGCCCGGTGGGGCAGTTGCCCCACGGCGGTAAAGAAAAAACGGCGGGTTGAGGCATGCGGTTTACTTTTGAACCGGCCCAGGTCATGGCCTTGCTGCGCAGCCGTATCGTTGGCCAGGACGCAGCCCTGGCCCAAATGGAAGGGTTGCTCAAGGTGGTCAAGGCCGATATCGGTGAGCGTGAGCGGCCGTTGAGCGTCAACCTGTTCATGGGGCCTACCGGGGTCGGCAAGACGGAAATCGTCCGGCTGCTGGCCCAGGCGTTGCACGGGCGTGCCGACGGGTTCTGCCGTATCGACATGCACACCCTGGCCCAGGAGCATTATGCCGCCGCACTCACCGGTGCACCGCCGGGTTATGTCGGCAGCAAGGAGGGCATCAGCCTGTTCAACAGCGAACTGATCCAGGGTAGCTACAGCCGCCCTGGTATCGTGCTGTTCGACGAGTTGGAGAAAGCCAGCCAGGAGGTGGTGCGCAGCCTGCTGGGCATCCTTGAAAACGGCCAGCTGACGCTGGCGGGCGGCACTCGTACGCTGGACTTTCGCAACAGCCTGATCTTCATGACCAGCAATATCGGCGCCCAGCAGGCGCGTCGGCACCGGCAACGCTTTGCCCCGTTGCGCTGGTGGGGGCGCGGTGAAGCGGGGGTGTTGGAGGACGCCTTGCACCGCCACTTCGAGCCGGAATTTCTCAATCGCATCGATCGTATCCTGATGTTCGAGCCCATCGACCATCAGTGGCTTGAGGCGCTGCTCAAGGTGGAACTCGGCAAACTCAATCAACGCCTGGCGGCGCAGCACCGATCATTGGTGCTGGATGAATCGGCACGTGCCTGGCTGTGCCGCGACCATGACTTACGGTTCGGCGCCCGCGCCTTGGGCCGCCGATTGCGGGTGGAGCTGGAGCCGGCGATTGCCGAATGCGTATTGCGCGACCCGGGTGTGGGCCCCATGGGCGCGACTGTCGACAGTGATCGTTTGGTGGTTTCGCAACAAGCGGCTTGCAACAAATAAATTCCAAGCTAATATAACCCGGGTAAAACAATATATTCCGGGTAAAAGTCATGAGCGCATTACACTGCACCGCTTTCCTTGGCCACCAACGCGTGGCCGCCGGCTCTTATGCCGACGTCGCCAAAAACCTGAAAAACCTCGACCTGTCGACGGGCAGCTTGCTGGTGTTTGATGACGCCAGCGGCGTTCAAGTCGACTATCCCTGGCCCGCCGGTTACGCACCGCAGCAACCGACCGTCGCGGTGACGGAGGCCGACGTGCCGGCGTCACCTGCTGTAGGCCGTCCGAAGCTGGGGGTGGTCGCCCGTGAAGTGACCTTGCTGCCGAGGCACTGGGAGTGGCTCGGACAACAACGCGGCGGCGCCTCGGCGGCCTTGCGCCGGTTGGTGGACGAAGCGCGCAACGCCCATGCCGAGCACGATGAGCGGCGCCAGGCGAAGGAGTCCAGCTATCGTTTCATGAGCGCCATCGGCGGCGACCTGCCAGGTTTTGAAGAAGCCTCGCGGGCGTTGTTTGCCCAGGACGGCGCGGAATTTTCCAACAAGATCGCGCACTGGCCGGTGGATGTGAAGTTGTACCTGGCCTGGTTGTCACGCAACGCTTTCCCTGCCTAATTGCATTGAGATCCGAACCTCATGGAAGTCACCCAGCAACGACCGTTGTGGCAGATCTACCTGATCTTTCTGGCACCCATGGTGCTGTCCAATTTCCTCCAGAGCTTTTCCGGCACGCTGAACGGGATCTATGTCGGGCAGATGCTCGGCACCCAGGCGTTGGCGGCGGTGTCGGGGATGTTCCCCATCGTGTTTTTCTTTATCGCCCTGGTGATCGGCCTGGGGGCGGGCGCTTCGGTGCTGATCGGCCAGGCGTGGGGCGCGCAGGAAACCTCGATGGTCAAGTCGATCACCGGCGCCACCCTGACCCTCGGCGCCCTGATCGGGGTGATCGCGGCGGTGCTGGGCAGCGTGTTTGCGCGCCCGGCAATGCAGGCCCTGGGCACACCGGTGGATGTGCTGGATGACGCGGTGGGTTATGCGCAGATGATGATGCTGATCATGCCGCTGTTGCTGGTGTTCATCCTGTTCACCCAACTGCTGCGGGGCGTGAGTGACACGGTGTCGCCCTTATTGGCGCTGATGGTGTCGACCACCGTGGGCCTGGTGCTGACCCCTGCGCTGATCAAGGGCTGGCTGGGCCTGCCGCCGATGGGTATCCAGAGCGCGGTGGTGGCGGGGTTGGTGGGGAATGCCCTGGCGATGACGTTCCTGGTGCTGCGCCTGCGCCATAAAAACCACGTGATGGCGCCGGATCGCCAGTTGATGGCGGCGCTGCGGCTGGATCGGGTGATCCTGGGCAAGGTCCTGCGTATCGGGTTGCCCACTGGGTTGCAGATGGTGGTGCTGTCGTTGTCGGAGCTGGTGATTCTGGCGCTGGTCAACAGCCATGGTTCCCAGGCGACGGCGGCGTATGGGGCGGTGACGCAGATCGTCAACTATGTGCAGTTTCCGGCGTTGTCGATTGCGATCACGGCGTCGATTCTGGGGGCGCAGGCGATCGGGGCGGGGCGCCTGGAGCGGATCGGGCCGATCCTGCGTACGGGGATTTTGATCAACCTGTGCCTGACGGGTGGGTTGATAGTGCTGGGGTATGTGTTGTCGCACTGGCTGTTGGGGTTGTTCATTACCGACGTGGATGCGCGGGTCAAGGCCGAGCACCTGCTGCATATCATGCTCTGGAGCATCCTGGTGTTCGGTTTCCAGGCCGTGGTGGGCGGGATCATGCGGGCCAGCGGGGTGGTGCTGGTGCCGGTGGGGATCTCGATCGTTTGCGTGTTGGGGGTGGAGTTGCCGGTGGCGTATCTGCTGAATGCGCGGTTTGGGCTGGAAGGGGTGTGGATGGCGTTTCCGGTGACGTATCTGGCGATGTTGGGGTTGCAGACGGCGTATTACCGGTTGGTTTGGCGGCATAAGCAGATCAAGCGGTTGGTGTGAGTGTGTGGGGTGGCGCGGGTACCTATTCGTCATATAGGTACCGGCCATCCAGGACTATCAGATTGATGACGCAACGCTAAGACGCGTAAGCGTTTGCGCCAAGGTCTCGTTTTCGGACATCGGCTTATTTGAAGTTGGTATCGGCGATCGGCATGATGCTCGCTACACGCCAGCCATCCTTGCCCATGACCAGCGTCTGGCTGATCAGGAAGGTGCTGTCGGTAGGTGTTTCACCGGCGTGGCTACGGGTGAAGGTGATCGGCACCATCAGTTGCGCAACGTTATCGGCCACCAGCACCACGCTGAAGTGGCTCATGTCGGGCTTAAGTTGCCAGGCGCCCTGGTAGTACACCTTGAGCTTGCTGACCACCGCATCCGGCCCCCAGTTTTCGCCACCTCGGGCGTACCAGAGCATTTTTGGCGAGTCCCAGAGCATTGCCTTGATCTGGGTGAGGTCGTGGGCGTTTTGAGCGGCGACAAACCGGGTGAAGAAGGCGCGAGCGTCATCCTCTTTGGCTGCGGCGAAGCTTGTGGTGGCGCTAAGCAGGCTGAGCAAGGCGCCGAAGGCCAGGGCATAAGGTTTCATGGAGTTCCTCGGGAATCGGGTTGAGTGACCTGAGGTTTAGCCTAGGCTCGGGCAGGGCGAAGCAAAGGCCATTTAACCCTCGTTTCTGGACATTCCCGATGCCGCCGTTTCCGACCGGCTTCTTGCCGTGCGCCGCATCACCTGCGGCGGTTTGCCGAATTCGCGGATAAATGCCCTTCGCATGCGTTCGCTGTCGCCAAAGCCGGTCTGGCGGGCAATGCCTTCGATAGGATGACGGCCGTCCTGGATCAGCACCAAGGCTGTTTCGATCCGCAGCTTTTCAATGGCTTTGGCTGGGGATACGCCGGTCTGTGCTCGAAACGCCCTGCTGAATTGGCGCAGGCTTAAATGGGCTGCTTCGGCCAGTTCGTCGAGGCTCAGGCTGCGATGCAGGTTATTGCGCGCATAGGCTATGGCAGTCTGGATACGGTCGGTCTTCTGTTCCATGTCCAGCAGTGCCGAGGACTGTGGCTGCCCCCCGGCACGGCGGTTTTGCAGGATGAAGGTTTTCGATACCGCCCGCGCTACCGTCGCGCCAAGATCGGCTTCGACCATCGCCAGGGCTTGGTCGATGCCAGCGGTCATGCCGGCGCTTGTCCATAGCGAACCGTCGACGATAAACAAACGCTCCTCTTCCAGCCGCACCTTGGGGTAGCGTTTGCGGAATTCTGCCGCGAAAAACCAGTGGGTGGTCGCTCGCATACCGTCAAGCAAACCGGCTTGGGCCAGGAAGAAGGTTCCGGAGCAGGTGGCGGCCAGGCGTCGGCTATTTCTGGCAGCCTGACGCAGGTAATCCAGCAAGCCGGGCGTGAATTCGCGGTCATTGCCGCCACCGATGATCACCGTGTCGAATGCAGTCTTGCCGAAGGCTTCAGTCTGCACCACCACGCCGAGTGAACTGCGTACCGGCCCGCCGTGCTCCGAGATCAGACGTACGTCGTAATGGGTTTTACCCAATGCATTATTGGCACTCTCGAAAACTGACAGTGCAGAGAAACTCATGACGCCGAAACCGGAAAAGGTGATGAAACCAATGCGTTGCATGAGGCGCTCCAAAACCGTCTGATCTGTCAATCAAGGTGACAGACAGATTACCTGAAGCGGATTTTTTCCCGTAGTACCGCGTCGGTAAAGTCATTGACGCCGTTACCGCAGCAACGGGTAAATACCCCGGACCAATCCATCCACAAATCCCCCCACCGGTCTCAATCAGCGTCGCAACTCGTTGCTGAAATAACGACTCGGCACCTCACCCAACACACGCTTGAACACCGTCGCAAACGCACTCGGGCTGCTATACCCCAAATCCAGCGCCACCCTGGTCACCGGTTCCCCATTGCCCAGCCGCACAATCCCCGCCAGCAGGCAGGCTTGCTGGCGCCACTGCAGGTAACTGATACCCGTGGCTTGACGAAACTGCCGGGTAAACGTCCGGCGGCTCATCCCCGCGCCGAAGGCCATGGCATCAATGCTGACCTCCAACGAAGGCCCAGCCAGAAACTCTTCGCAGGCCTTCGCCAATCGAGGCTCGGCCGGCAACGGCGCACACAGCGGCAGCACCGGCATCCGGGCGATCTCGTGCAGCAGCAAGCCCATCAAATAGCTGTCGCGGCCACCCATCGCGTAACGCGCAGGTACCTCGACGGCCTTCTCCAGCAACTGCCCAAGCAGCGGCGACACATCCAGCACCTGGCACTGTTGCGGCAACTCCAGCCGCCGCGCCGCCTGCGGGCGAATGTAGGTGTTGAGCATCGTCACCGGCCCGCGCATCAGCATGGCGTGGGACACATGCGGCGGCACCCAGATCGCGCGGCGGGGCGGCACCACCCAGTTACCGATGGCACTGTAGACGGTAATGACACCCTGGCTGGCATAGGCCAACTGGCCTCGCGGGTGCGCGTGGGCGGGGAACAGCTCGCCGTCGGCATAGTCGATGGCGGTCACGACCACGTCGCGCGGGGTGTTTTCGTAGGGATGAATATCGGGCATGGCCTGATTCTAGCCTTTGTTGGCCCACAATCGCAGGCGGGCCATCGCGGTTTACGAAAAAATCTATCTGATGCACGGCCTCCTGTCGTGCCACCGAGTCAATGGACCCGTCACGATGAAGCAAAAACACCTGTTACTGGCCGTCCTGGTGACGGCTGTGTGGGGACTCAATTTCCCCATTACCAAACTCGGCCTGGCCGAGATCAACCCGCTGTTGCTGACGGCCCTGCGGTTCACCCTGGCGGCGTTGCCCTGGGTGTTTCTGGTGCGCCGGCCCCAGGTCGCGGTGAAGTGGCTGGCGGCCTATGGCTTGATATTCGGCGTGGCGATGTGGGCCTTGATCAACCTCGGGATCGCCATGGGCGTGCCGCCCGGCAGCGCGTCGTTGCTGATCCAGTTCAGCGCATTTTTCACCATGGGCTGGGGCGTGCTGCTGTTTCGTGAAGGCCTGTCCGTGCCGCAATTGATCAGCGTGGCGCTGGCGGCCATGGGCCTGGTGGGCATGCTGTTGAGTGTGCAGGGCACGGCCACGATGCTGGGGTTTGCCTTGGTGCTGTTCAGCGCGTTGGCCTGGAGCATCGGCAATATCATCATCAAGGTCTCCGGGGTGCGGGAGATCTTTGCCTTCGTGGTCTGGGCCAGCCTGTTTGCGCCGTTGCCGCTGGTGCTGTTGACGTGGCTGCTGGATGGCTCGCAAGCCTTTATCGCTTTGCCTGCTCAACTGAACGGCGTGGCGTTGTTCTCGCTGGCGTTTCAGGTGTATGGCGCGACGCACTTTTGTTACTGGGGCTGGAACCTGCTGTTGCGCGAGTACCCGGTTTCCCGGGTGGCGCCCCTGTCACTGCTGATCCCGGTGTTCGGCATCGTCAGCTCAATGCTGATCCTGGGTGAGCGCCCCGGGGTTTCGCAGTGGCAGGCCATGGGCTTGATCCTCTTGGCCCTGATCGTCGGCCTGAAGAAGGGGCGCCCGTTGTGGGTCAGGCAGGACGGTCACGCTTGAGCAGGCCATACAGCGCGCTGTCCGAGATCTCGTCGCCGACCACCCAGCGCTCGCGCAGCAAGCCTTCGCGGACGAAACCCAGGCGCTCAAGCAGCTTCGCGGAGCCCAGGTTGCGTGGGTCAATGTCGGCTTCAAGGCGGCGCAGCCCGGCGGTGTTGAACCCATGGTCGATCACCGCGCGGGCGGCTTCGCTCATGTAGCCCTTGCCCCAATGCTGGCGGCCCAGGGTAAAGCCGATTTCAGCGCGGCGGCATTGCTCGTCGACATTGAACAGGTCGCAACTGCCGATCACCTCGCCGGTGGTCAGCAACTCCACCATGCACACCAGGTCTTCACCGGCAATCGAGGCTTCCATCAGTTGGCCGAAGCGTTCAACGGCCTGCTCGGCGCGGGTCATGGTGGGAAAGGAAAAGTAGCGCATGGCTTCGGGATCGGACCAGATGGCAAACAGCGCGCGCCAATCATCCTGATGGGGAGGGCGCAGGCCCAGGCGCTCGGTGGTGAGGAGAAAGGGGGCGAAAAAGGGCAGGGTCATAAGGTGCTCGTCCGTGAAAGTCACGGGCGAATGCTGCCGGGATTGGGCGGGTTGTACAAGGGTCAAGGAAAGAGGACGACGGCAAGCAATTGCCCTGCTTAATAGGAAGCATTACTATTCACGTCCAGCCTCCCCAGTGCTTCCTTGATGACTCCTCAGCCGCCCCGCAGAACAGGCTTTTTCGAGCACTACGAAGAGTTGATCGGGACCTGGACGCGCCGCCTGAGAAACCGTCAGCAGGCCGAAGACCTGGCCCACGACACTTTTGTGCGGGTGCTTGAGTCCAACGCCACCAAGGTTGAGCAACCTCGCGCCTATCTGCATCAAACGGCGCGCAATATCGCCGTTGACGCCTATCGCCGCGAGGACCGGCGGGAGGCGATGGCCCTGGAAGCCTTTGATCAGAGTTCGCCCCACAGTGGCGACCCGGAGCATTTCATGCACGCGATCCAGCTGGCGGATTCCATCGAGCGAGCCCTGGCCGAGCTGCCGCTCAATTGCCGCAAGATTTTCATCTGGCAGAAAATCGAGGGCCTGACCCAGCAGGAAATCGCCGAACGCCTGGGCCTGTCTAAAAACATGGTGGAAAAGTATATGATCCGCACCCTGCGGCATCTACGTGACCGCCTGGATGCGATGGCACCATGACCAATGCCCGCTTTGAAACAGGATCTTCCATGATGGATACCCGTGAGTGTGCCTGCGGCAGTGCGACGGCCCGCGACGAGGCGGCGCAATGGTTTGTGCGTGTGCAGGACAGCCCATTGAGCGCAGAAGAACGCGAGCGTTTTGATGCCTGGCGTGCAGAGCATGCCGAGCACCAGTACGAATTTGATGTGCTGCAAGGTTTGTGGAGTGCCACCGACCTGGTGCCCAAGGCGCGCTTGCAGGCGTTGTGCGATGCCCCGCAGCCGCGTGCGAAGCGCCGGCCCGTGCTGCGTTATGCAGTGGCTGCAAGTGTGCTGGCGGTGGCCCTGGGCCTGGGGTTGTTCAGTGGCCTGGATCATCCAGCGACGTATAACGCCGAGTACCGCACCGCACTGGGGGAGCGCCGGCAGGTGGCGTTGCCCGACGGCTCGCTGATGGACTTGAACAGCCGCAGCGTGGTGGCCGTGCACTATGTAAAAGGCCAGCGCGGCATCGAGCTCAAGCAGGGCGAGGCCATGTTCAGCGTCGAGCACGACACCAGCCGGCCCTTCGTGGTGGACGCCGGGGCAGGGCAGGTGACGGTCACCGGTACGCGTTTCGACGTGCGCCGCGATGACGACCAGACCCGCGTGGTGGTCGAGGCCGGTACGGTCAAAGTGCAAGGGCGCTCATCCGATGACATCGTGATGCTCACGGCCGGTCGGGGCACCCATGTGGATACCCGGGGCCAAGTGGCGGCTTCCTACGCCGTCAACCCTGAAGAGCTCACGGCCTGGCGCACCGGCAAACTGGTGTTCAACAACGCCACTCTCGGCGAAGTGGCCCGAGAGGTCTCACGTTACCGCGAGCAACCTTTGCGGGTCAGCGCGCCCGCGGTGAGCAACCTGCGCTTGACCAGCGTGTTCAAATCCACCGACACCGACGCCTTGCTCAAGGCCTTGCCGCACATTCTTCCGGTGGCCTTGCGCACCTTGCCGGACGGTAGCCAGGAAATAATTTCGCGATAGATTCAGGTTTTTTTCGAGTTCTTCGTCTTCTTGTGCAACTGCAACTGGTTTGCATTAACAGCCGCACTCTCTTGCGATCACAGGACTACGTTCGACGTGAAAAAACTCGCCATGAAAAACAATAAATCATCCCGCTGGGCACCCCTCGCCCTGGCGCTGGCCGTCAGCGCCGCACTGCCGGCGGCCTATGCTGACGATGGCATTCATATCCAGGCCCAGTCCCTGGGTTCGGCCTTGAGCCAATTGGGTCAGCAGACGTCGCTGCAAGTGTTCTTCAGCCCCGACATGGTGGCCGGCAAACAAGCCCCGGCCGTCGACGGCAACCTGTCGCCCGAACAAGCGCTGCGCCAGTTGCTGCAGGGCAGCGGCCTGGATTACCAGATCGATGCGGGCTCCGTGACCCTGCGCCCGCTGGGCAAGGGCACCGGCGAAGCCGGTTCGCCGCTGGAGTTGGGTGCCACCGACATCAAGGTGGTTGGCGACTGGCTCGGCGACGCGAATGCCCAAGTGGTGCAGAACCACCCGGGGGCGCGCACCGTGGTGCGCCGTGAAGCCATGGTGGAGCAGGGCGCGATGAACGTCGGTGACGTGCTGCGGCGCATTCCCGGGGTGCAGGTACAGGAGGCCAACGGCACCGGTGGCAGTGATATTTCCCTCAACGTCGGGGTACGCGGCCTGACCTCGCGTCTGTCGCCACGCTCCACGGTATTGATCGACGGCGTACCGGCAGCGTTTGCACCCTACGGCCAGCCGCAGTTGTCGATGGCGCCGATTTCCTCCGGCAACCTCGACAGCATCGACGTGGTGCGTGGCGCAGGCTCCGTACGTTATGGACCACAGAACGTCGGCGGCGTGATCAACTTCGTCACCCGGGCCATCCCGGAAAAATTCTCCGGCGAAGTCGGCACCACCCTGGAAACCGCGGCCCACGGCGGCTGGAAACACATTGAAAACGCCTTCATCGGCGGCACCGCCGACAACGGTATCGGTGCTGCGTTGCTGTATTCCGGGACCAAGGGCGATGGTTACCGCGACCGCAATAACTCCAACGACATCGACGACGTGATCTTCAAGACCCACTGGGCGCCGACCGATCAAGACGATTTCTCGCTGAATTTCCACTACTACGACGCCAGCGCCGACATGCCCGGCGGCCTGACCCAGAAGCAGTACGACGCCAACCCGTATCAATCGGTACGTGACTGGGACAACTTCAATGGCCGGCGCAAGGATATGTCCTTCAAGTACATCCGGCAGATCGACGACCGCACCCAGGCTGAAGTGCTGACCTACTATTCCGACAGTTTCCGCGGCAGCAACATCGCCAACCGCGACCTGAAGACCCTGGGTTCCTACCCGCGCACCTACTACACCTTCGGCATCGAGCCGCGTGTGTCCCATGTATTTGACCTGGGGCCGAGCACCCAGGAAGTCAGCGTCGGTTATCGCTACCTCAAGGAAGGCATGCACGAGCAGGCCACCAGCCTGGCGCTGGTCAACAACGTGCCGACGCCCGTGGGCCAGAGTGACGGCCACGTGTACCAGGACCGTACCGGTGGCACCGAGGCCAACTCGTTCTATATCGACAACAAGATTGATATCGGCAAATGGACCGTCACCCCGGGCATTCGCTTTGAGCAGATTCGCACCGAATGGCACGACCGTCCGGTGGTAGGCCTCAATGGCGCCACGGTTCAGGAGAAGCGCCGCGAGATCCACAACAACGAACCGCTGCCGGCCCTGAGCGTGATGTACCACGTCTCCGATGCCTGGAAGCTGTTCGCCAACTACGAAACCTCCTTCGGCAGCCTGCAATACTTCCAGCTGGGCCAGGGCGGTAACGGCGACCAGACCGCGAACGGCCTTAACCCGGAAAAAGCCAAGACCTACGAAATCGGTACCCGCTACAACGACAGCGTCTGGGGCGGCGAAGTGACGTTGTTCTACATCGACTTCTCGGACGAGTTGCAATACGTCAGCAACGATGTGGGCTGGACCAACCTCGGCGCTACCAAGCACGAGGGCATCGAAGCGTCGGCCCATTACGACCTGTCGAACCTCGACCCGCGCCTAGACGGCCTGACCGCCAACGCCGGCTTCACCTACACCAGGGCCACCTCCGAAGGCGACGTTGCCTTCAAGGGCCGCGACTTGCCGCTGTACTCCCGTGAAGTGGCCACCCTGGGGCTGCGTTACGACATCAACCACTGGACCCACAACCTGGACGTCTATGCCCAGTCCGGCCAGCGTGCGCCGGGCACCGGTACCACCTACATCACCCAGCCGACTGCTGATGGCCAGTACGGGGATATTCCCGGCTACGTCTCGGTCAACGTGCGCAGCGGTTATGACTTCGGTGCGCAACTGTCGAACCTGAAGCTGGGCGTCGGGGTAAAAAACGTGTTCAACCAGGAACACTACACCCGCTCCAGCGACAACAACTCCGGGATCTACCTGGGTGAACCGCGCACGTTCTTCGTGCAGGCCAGCGTCGGCTTCTGATGCGTGCCTGATCCCAGGTATCGACAGTGACGAGGGGGCGCAAGCCCCCTCGCCATAGCCCTTCTTCCTACTCTTTTTCTAACGATTTTCTGCGTCCGCAGGAACTGAATCCGACAGGTCTACCACACAAGGAGGTGCCCACTTTCCATGGGATACCTTGTATCGCCGAGGTGTCTTTGAGCCGGGAGTGAATCGTGTCAATACGCCGAACTGGAGATGCCTATGTCGGTAACCTTATCCAACTCAACTGTTGCCAACCCCTCTGATAACGCCGCGCAGCCGCATACTGATGCCGCCACATCGACGCAGTCACGCTCACGCTCCGGGCAGGGGTCGATCCACATCAGCTTCAACGTGCCACAGAATGGGATCGGCCCGGGATATTCGAATTGGACGACGACGCAGAGCACGATGGATCCCCATGGTGCCGCCAACAACTCATTCCGGGCGTCCTATGCAAACTCGTTCCTGGGCGGGCTGATCGGACAGCTTCAGGACTTTCTGCACAAGCTGTTCAATCCGTTCCGGCCTCACCCCGGTTATGGTCGTCCTGACCCTTCCATTCCACTCAGGCCTCTTCCCGGACACTGCCGTCCGACCCCCTGCAAGCCTGACCCGGGATACGGTCGCCCGGACCCACACTATTCGAGGCAAACCCCCGATCAACTGGGGAACCTCCTCAAGAAAAAATTTGATGCGTTCACGGTGCCGGGCCAGCCCTTCATCACAAAACAAAGCCTGGAGGAGATGGCGGGCAGACGGTTGACCAACGACCAGGACCGTAATGAGAACATTCTGTTGGCCCGGGAACTGCTGCGACGCCCAGACGTAATACAAGCCTTTGACCGAGCCGGCAGGACCGGTGATCTGGATGGTCGAATCTCCCGGCGGGACCTCAACGCCGTGCTCGACTCCGGCAACGCCTTGAAGTACAAGACCGACAAACAGCTCGCCGAACAGATGTTGAAGGACTTCGACGCCCTGAAGGGTATCTGGAGCCGCTCCATCAGTATCAAAGATTTGAAAAAATTGGCCGCATCGTCGTCGAGCGACCCAAAGCAACAGCGGCTCATCGAGTTGGCCAAGGAAGTCACTCAGCGCTCAAGCCTGTTAACGCTGATGGACTCTCTTGACCGGTATGACGGCAAGATCGGCAGAGCCGCCCTGCGCCACCTCTCTCTGAACCTGTTTTAGCTCGATCACGCCGCGACCCTCTCGCGGCGTGATGACCCGCCTTGATCAATCCGCTGCTTTCAAACTCTCAGCCAGGGCTCAGACATGGCTACACCTTCGTGTGGATCGCACAATCCTGGCTATCAGCCAGCCTGTCTTGCGCCGACGGGCAGCGATACCCTGCAACCGCCCCCCGTTGCCGCACCGGGCAAACGGTGCGAAGAGGGCGCCGAAGCCCGGCGAGTGAAGAACTTCACCGGGCAGCACACGTTCCAGGCGCCGGCGGCTGACGACTTCATCAAAGGCATGTTGCCGCACGGGCAGTTGCCTGCCTCCCACGCGCCTGGGTTACGCCCGTTGCGCGCGGTGATGGGCGCTATGGTCGCAGCGATCAAAGACCTTTGGCAGGAGACAAAACCGACCTCGCCAGGGTCTCGAAAAGCCGACTGATTCTTCGGTTTTTACATGTTGTCATTGGAACGCTGCTCTATCTCGGAACCATTGCCACCGGCACACCACACACCTTTGGCCTGTTTTCACCTGAGCGATACGGCGATTGCCGGGATGATGACCAGGTCAATGTGGAACCGGAAAATGGTGGAGATGAATCATGACAATCAACGGCGGGTCGGTCTGCCAGCACCTCGGTGCTACACCCTGTATTGCCCCGGCACTGGACGGCGGTACACGGGCAATTCACGCCGCTTCAAGTGAACCCGGTGAGGCTGCGCGAAAGCACAGCCATCAATCCGGCGGGGCGCCTGTCCGCTCATCAGGCTATCGGCCTCCTTTGCGGGGGGAGAGTCACTGCAGGAGTCTGCTGCAACACCTGGGGCTTCAGAACGAAGTGGCCAGCCGCCTCCGCGGGCCCAATCCCTACATTCGTTTGCCGGACAGCGATTTGGTGAGCGCGGCGAACGCCCAATTTGCCATGCTGAAAAAACTCCATGAGAACTGACGGACTGAAGCTGTCTTCACTGCAACGAATCGCCAGTAAAAAGCTCGGTGCCAGCCGAGAGGCCGACAGCGCTATCCTGCTTGCCAAGGCGATCATCCAGCGTCCGCGCCTGATCGATGCGATCCTCGACCAGGACGGCTACATCACCCGCGAAAGCCTGGCACAGGCCGAGAACGTCGTGTTCGGCAACAGCGATCCCAGTGCCTTCAGCCCGGACCCTTTCCACACAAAAAACAATGCCGATCTCGTCCGTCTGTTCAAGGAAATGTTCACCGAGTTACGGGACCGGTCGCGGGACCGCATGGGGTTTTTCGAGCAGATCTGCTACGTCAACATCGAGGTGCTGGCGATGATGAGCAAAGACCCGGATGAGCTCGACAGCCATGGCCAAGTTGTACTGGACCCGGCCACGGGGCTACCGAAGAAGAAATACGACGAACAGCAGGTGTATATGGCGAAAAACCTTGTGGACCGGCCGGGCTTGTTGCGGTCGCTGGAAAACACCGCCGACAGCGGTCGGCGAATTTTCGGCAGCCATCACCAGGCGGGCTGGCTCAGCAACAAAACCCTTGATCGCTGGCTGGAACTCCAGAAAGCCAAATGATCCCGGGTTGACGCCTCAATATACGAGGCGTGATGGGGCTGGGTGGTCAGACCCGCAGTATTTTCCCGCTGATCGCCACACCGATCAGCAGTACGGCAATCAGCACAAAGGCAGTGCTCAAGCTGCTGCCATGGGCGATGAAGCCGATCACCGCAGGGCCGGCGAGAATGCCGGTGTAGCCCAGGGTGGTGATGGCGGGCACGGCAATGTGTTCCGGCATGACGGTCTGCTTGCCGACGGCGGTGTACAGCACCGGTACGATGTTCGAACACCCGGCACCGACCAATGCATACCCCAGCAGGGCAGTTTCCCACGCAGGGAATAGCGTCGCCAACAGCATGCCGCCGGCGGCGAGCGCGCCGCCGAATACAATCACCCGGGTTGCGCCCAGGCGGCGAACTATCCTGTCGCCGGTAAGGCGCCCGACCGTCATGGTCAAGGCAAAGGCTGCGTAGCCAAGGCCCGCATAGGCCTCGTCAAGGCCGCGTTCGGCACTCAGGAACACCGCGCTCCAGTCCAGCACGGCGCCTTCGGCAAGAAACACGATGCAGCACAGGCAGCCGATAAACAGCACCACGCCGTGGGGCACGGCAAAGGCCGGCCCGGAGCTTTCACTGCCGTAAGGCAGCAGGTGTGGCCCGGCCTTGAGCAAGGCCACTACGATGACGACGATCACGGCGAGGGTGGCCTGCAACGGCGACCAGCCCAACCCCAGCAGCCCGCTGACACCTGCCGCCCCGACGATCCCGCCCAGGCTGAACAGCCCGTGGAAGCCCGACATCATGGTCTTGCCGCTGGCTCGTTCGACCATCACCGCTTGCAGGTTGACCGTTGAGTCCACCGTGCCCAGGCCGGCACCAAACACAAACAGCGCGGCCATCAGCAAGGGAATCGAGGTGACGGTGGCCAGCATCGGCAGGCCCAGGCAGATCAGGAGGGTGCCGCCGGTGGCCACTCGCCGGATACCGTAGCGCGACGCCAGGGCCCCGGCGACCGGCATCGCGATCATCGAGCCCACCCCCAGGCACAACAGCAAAAGGCCGAGGGTGCCCTCATTGAGTTGGGCGCGGGCCTTGGCATAAGGCACCAGTGGTGCCCAGGCGGCGATGCCGAAGCCGGCGATGAAAAACGCGATGCGGGTCGACATTTGTTCCAGCCGCCCGGGTACCACGGGCGCTGGGGTGCTGATGGCGGTCATGAAAAATCCTTGGTTTTGCGTTCAACGAACGATGTGCAGCGCAACATCCTTGCACATCAGGCCGTATCGAGCGAGCCGGGTTCCCTTGGCATGCCTGAACACAGGGCCAAACATTTTTTCCAGGATCATGGAACGCGACGGGCCTTTCCAACCACTATCAGTTCGTAGGACAAGTAACCACTTGAGGTGCGAGGTGGCCTGGAAGGTGCGTAATCCCCGCGAGAACTGGTGAACCCCGGGCTTCCAGCGACGGATTACCACCTTCCAGGCCGATCCTCTCACTTCAGCAGCCGCGCCAGTTTCGCATCCCGCACCTGCAACACTTCAAACAAGCCCAGGGCCTGCAGGGCGGGGAGGGCTTGCAGGATGTCCTGTTCGGCCAGCAAGCGCTGCTCGTCCGGGGTGGCCGGATCGCACCAGGTTCTGGCGTTGGCGAGGAATGCGCCCACCGTGCCTTTGCGCACGGTCACGCCATTGAATTGGCCTTGGTCGAGATGGTCGGGAAGCACGTCTTCTGCACGCATGGCGGAGCCCTCAATGAATGAATCCGCAGTCTGGGCGTGCGCAAATGGCTACACTGCCTTATCCAGGTCATTCAATACGGTAAAGCTGCCATATGCCGTCAACACTCGTTTCAGCCCAGCTCGCCAATGCGATCGGCGGTCCGTTGCTGGTGGCGACGTTGCGCAGCAGTCCGGTAGCACGCACCACGGCCCTTCATCAGCATGCCCGCGGGCAATTGCTCGGAGCCCAGCGCGGGTTGTTGTCGGTGCAGGCGGCGCACCAGCATTGGGTAGTACCGGCCACCCACGCGGTGTGGATTGCCCCCGATTGTTCCCACGCCTTGCGTTCCCACGGGCCGTTTGATGGCTGGAGCGTGTATGTCGAACCCCAGGCGTGCGCAGGGCTGCCCCGACAGACGTGCGTTATCGCCACGTCGGCCTTGTTGCTGGAAGCCGTCAGGCGCGCGGCAACCTGGAGCCAGTTGCTGCTCGAGCCGCCTCAGTCACGGATCGCCCAGGTGATCCTTGATGAAATCGCCGGGTTGCCCCAGGAGCCATTCGGCTTGCCGCTGCCCCGGGACCCGCGCCTGTTGCGCATCGCCCAGGCGCTGGCCGACAGTCCCGACGACAACCGCCTGCTGGAACACTGGGCGCAGTGGGCCGGTGTCTCGCCGCGTACCCTGGCCCGGCGGTTTGTTGCCGAGACCGGGTTCACCTTCAGCCAGTGGCGCCAGCGCGCACGGTTGTTGCGCGCCCTGGAGTTGCTGGCGGCGCATGCACCCGTGACCCGGGTTGCGCTGGACCTGGGTTATGAAAACGTCAGTGCCTTTATTGCGATGTTCCGGCGTACGTTCGGGACGACGCCGGGGCGGTACTTCACGGATGGCGCAAGCGACTACGGGCATACACCGCCACAATCACGAAACACCCCATAGGCAACAGGTAAGCCAGCGCCACTGTGCTGTTGTCCGCCACCTTGCCCATCAAGTAGGGCATCAGGGCGCCGCCGACGATCGCCATGATCATGAACGAACTGCCGCGCTTGGTGTGCGGCCCGAGGTTCTTCACGCCCATGGCGAACAGCGTCGGGAACATGATCGACATGAAGAAGAACACCGCGATCAGCGCGATCACCGAGATACCTTCCAGGCCGATCACCACCAGGCCGCACAACGCGATATTGATCAGCGCATAAATCAGCAGCAGCTTCTGCGCGCTGACCCGGCCCATCAGCCAGGTACTGAAAAAGCGCCCGAACATGAAGGCCAGCATTGCGATCGACAGCAGGTAGGCGGCTTGCTGATTGCCCATCTGTGCCCAATGCTCGGTGACGTAGTTGATGAAAAATGCGCCGACTCCGACCTGGGCCGCCACATAGAAAAACTGCGTGATCACCCCACCGACGAACTCCCGGTGCTGCCACAGACCCTTGCCGGCCGTCGGTTGCAGTGCCTGTTCCTGTGCGCGCAAATCCGGCAGCGGCGTGCGGGCGATCAGCAGCGCCACCAGCAGTACCAGAACCGCGATCACCACGTAGGTGGTCTGCAACGAACTCATGTCCGAGGCCGGTGTGCTGCCGGCGCTGAAGAACATCGCGCCGCCAATCAGCGGGCCGAAGAACTGGCCAAGGCCATTGAATGATTGCGCCAGGTTCAACCGCCGCTCGGCGCCCTGTGGTTCGCCCAGCACGGTGGCATAGGGGTTGGCAGCGGTCTCCAGGCAGCCCAGGCCGCAGGCGATGACAAACAGCGCGAACAGGAAAAACGGAAAGCTCGCCGCCGCGGCCGCCGGCATGAACAGCAGCGCGCCCGCCGCATACAGGCACAGGCCCAGCAGGATCCCGGCCTTGTAGCCGTGGCGGTCCATCAACAACCCGGCCGGCAAGGCGATCAGGAAGTACGCGCCGAAATAGGCGCTTTGCAACAGCCCGGACTGGGCCTTGCTGACGTGCAGGACTTCCTGGAAGTGCTTGTTCAGTACGTCGAGCAAACCGTAGGACAAGCCCCAGAGGAAAAACAGACTGGTCACCAGCATCAGCGCCCAGCGATAGGTCGGCACGGCACGGGTGCCTGGCAGGTGTGTATCTTTGCTTAACATGACGCTTCTCCTGTTGTTTTTATGGGATCAAGGCGTGCGATGCAGCGGGTATCAGGGTTGGTCGGTAAGGCGGAAAATCTGCTCCAGGGGCTGCCATTTGCCGCCGGGGTCAGTCCACGGCGTGGGGGCCTGGAAGCGCCACATCAGGGTTTCCCAGGCTTGCACGTCGGGGTTGGCGCGTGCAGCGTGGTCCAGCCCTTCGAAGCTGAACCCGGCCGCGGTGTCCATGACCATGAACAGCCGCGTGCCCAGGCGCCAGATCTGCATTTCCAGGATTTGCTGGCTGCGCAGATGCTCTGCCACGGCAGGCCAGATGCGTCGATGCAGCTGCTGGTACTCGGCGATCAATGCCGCATCGTCGATCAGGTCCAGCGCCAGGCAGTAACGTTGGCCGCTCATGTCAGCGCCCGGTCGAGGTGGGTGTAGCCTCCATCCACCACCAGCCACTGTCCGGTGGTGTGGGAGGCGCGGGGTGAGAGCAGGAACAGCACGCTGTCGGCAATTTCCTCGGGAGTGGTCATCCGTTTGCCCAAGGGGATTTTTTCGACGATGGCGGCGAGCTTGGCCTCGGGGTTGTCGAAGCCGTCGATCCAGCGTTGATACAGCGGCGTCAGCACCTCGGCGGGCACCACGGCATTGACCCGGATGCCGAACTCCAGCAAGGAGGCGGCCCATTCCCGGGTCAGTGACAGCTGCGCACCTTTTGCGGCGGTATAACCGCTGGTACCGCCCTGGCCGGTGAGGGCCGTCTTGGAGCTGATATTCACGATTGCCCCGCGGCTGGCCTTGAGGGCATCGAGGCACAAGTGGGTCATCAAGTAGTAATGAATCAGGTTCTTTTCCAGGGATTCGACGAACGCTGCACGGCCCGCATCCAGGCCCACGCCGTCGTTGACCCCGGCGTTGTTCACCAGGCCGTCGATGCGTCCGAAACGTCGCAACACTTCGTTGACGGCTGCGCGGCAGGCGTCCTCATCGCGCAACTCGACACGGATGAAGTGGCTTTGACCGTGCTGCTCAAGCTCGGCCGCGAAGGCCGGCGACAACGGTTGATGGCCGAAAATTACCGGGATTGCGCCTTCGGCAATCAATCCCAGGGAAATGGCGGCGCCAATCCCCGAGCCGCCGCCGGTGACGATGATCACGCGGTCCTGCAAATGCAGATTCATGGGCAGTTTCCTTCAAGGTGATAGACCCGCTGGGCCGTGCCGCCCCAGATGGCCTGCTGTTCATCGGGCGACAGTGGGCCGAGGGTTTGTTGCAGCAATTGGCAGGTGCCCTGGTATTCCCCGGCCAGCAGGCACACCGGCCAGTCCGAGCCGAACATCAGGCGCTCGGCGCCGAACAATTCCAGCGCCAGTTCGATGTAGGGGCGCAGGGCTCGGGCGTTGCGTTGCTCGGGCCCGGCTTCGGTGAGCAGGCCCGACAGCTTGCAACTGACATGGGGCAGGGCGGCCAGTGGCGCCAGGTGTTCGGCCCAACCGACGGGGCCGTTGGCGATGTCCGGTTTGCCCAGGTGGTCCAGCACCAGATGATGCCGGTCGTGGCGCTGGCACAGGGCTGTCGCGGCGTCGAGGTCGGCGCAGCGGATCAGCACCTCGTAGACGTAGCCTTGTTGCTGCAGGTGCTGCAGGCCACGGGAGAACCTGGCGTCGGCCATAAAGCTGGCAGGCGTAGGCTCATCCTGAATCTGATGCCGAAAGCCCTTGAGTCCCGGTGCGTCGCGCCACTGTTCCAGGTGCTGTTCCAGGCGTGGGTCGCACAGGTCGACCCAGCCGACGACGCCGAGTATCCATGGGTGCTGCCGCGCCATTTCCAGCAGCGCGTCGGTTTCCTGCTCACCGGCGCGGGCTTGCACGGCAATGCAGCCATCCAGGTCGGCAGCGTCGAGCAACGGCCGCAAGTCCTGTGGGAGAAAGTCCCGCCGCAGGTCAGCCTCAGCCGTACCGATCCACGGATAATCAGCGGCCCGGTAGCGCCAGAAATGCTGGTGCGCATCGAGCCTCAAAGGTGATGGGGACGACATTGTTATTGTGCTCCGTCCATTCAAGTTGCGGTTCAGCTCACGGCCGGTGGCGGTATTGCTCCCGGGACGCGGCTTTCATCTGGATCGAAAAGCCCGGCGCCTTCGGCGGCAGATAGGCCGCACCGCGCACCACGCAAGGTTCCTCGAAATGCTCGTGCAAGTGGTCGACATACTCGATCACCCGGCCTTCGTGGGTGCCGGCGATGCACAGGTAGTCGATCATCGACAGGTGCTGCACGTACTCGCAAAGCCCGACACCGCCGGCATGCGGGCACACGGGCAGGCCATATTTGGCCGCCATCAGCATCACCGCCAGCACCTCGTTCACCCCACCCAGGCGGCAGGCGTCAATCTGCACCACGTCGATGGCTTCGCGCATGATCAATTGCTTGAAGATGATCCGGTTCTGGCACATCTCGCCGGTGGCGACCTTGACCGGCGCCACGCCCAGGCGAATCTTGCGATGGCCTTCGATATCGTCGGGGCTGGTGGGTTCCTCGATGAACCACGGCTTGGCAAACGCCAATTCGCGCACCCAATCGATGGCGGTGTCGACTTCCCACACCTGGTTGGCGTCAATCATCAATTGGCGGTCCGGGCCCAATACTTCGCGGGCGATGCGTACGCGCCGCAGGTCATCCTGCAAGTCGTGGCCGACCTTGAGCTTGACGTGGTTGAAGCCGGCATCTACCGCTTCCTGGCACAGCCTGCGCAGCTTTTCGTCGCCGTAACCGAGCCAGCCGGCGGAGGTGGTGTAGCAGGGGTAGCCGTTGGCTTGCAGGTCGGCCAGGCGTTCAGCCTTGCCTTCGGCGCGTTGGCGCAGCAAGGCCAGGGCTTCGCTGGAGGTGATGCAGTCGGTGATGTAGCGGAAATCGATGCAGCGCACCAGCTGTTCCGGGCTCATGTCGGCGACCAGGCGCCACAGGGGTTTTCCTTCGGCCTTGGCCCACAAGTCCCACGCGGCATTGACGATCGCGCCGGTGGCCAGGTGGATTGCGCCCTTGTCCGGGCCGATCCAGCGCAACTGGCTGTCACTGGTGACATGCCGCCAGAAGCGGCCCATGTCTTCGGCGATCCATTCCAGGGTCAAGCCCACCAGCAGCGGCTGCATGGCCTGGATCGCCGCGCAGCAAATCTCGTTGCCACGGCCGATGGTGAAGGTCAGGCCATGGCCTTCAAGGGCCGGGTTGTCGGTCTGCAAAATCACATAGGCGGCCGAGTAGTCCGGGTCCGGGTTCATGGCGTCGGAACCGTCCAGGGACTGGGACGTAGGAAAGCGGATATCTTCGACGCGAATCGCGGTAATGGTAGTCATGAGCGGCTCCTAGTCTCTTGTCAGGCGTCGACCGTGGTCTGGTTCTGTTCGCCGAGGCCTTCGATACCCAGGCGGATTTTTTGCCCGGGCTTGAGGTAGACCGGCGTGGGCTTGATCCCCAGGCCGACACCGGGCGGGGTGCCGGTGGAAATCACATCCCCCGGTTGCAGGCTCATGAACTGGCTGAGGTAGCTGATCAGTTTGGGGATCTGGAAAATCATCGTGCGGGTGTTGCCGTTCTGGTAGCGGTGGCCGTCGACTTCCAGCCAGATCGACAGTTGGTGCGGGTCGGCGATCTCATCGCGGCTGACCAGCCAGGGGCCGAGCGGGCCGAAGGTGTCGCAGCCCTTGCCCTTGTCCCAGGTGCCGCCGCGTTCCAGCTGGAACTCGCGCTCGGAGACATCGTTGATCACGCAGTAGCCGGCCACGTGCTGCATGGCCTGGCTTTCCTCGATGTAGCGGCCACCCTGGCCGATCACCACGCCCAACTCCACTTCCCAGTCGGTCTTGGTGGAGTGGCGGGGGATTTCGATGGTGTCGTTGGGGCCGACGATGGCGCTGGTCCACTTGTTGAAGATGATCGGTTCGTCAGGGATGGGGGCGCCGGTTTCGGCAGCGTGATCGGCGTAGTTCAGGCCGATGCAGATGAATTTTCTTACCTGGCCGACACAGGCGCCCAAACGCGGATTGCCCGGTACCAGGGGCAGGCTCGCGGGGTCGAGTTCTTGCAGGCGAGCGAGGTTGTGCGGGAGCAGGGCGTCACCGGCGATATCACTGATGTGGGCGGACAGGTCACGCAGACGACCATCAGCGTCCAGCAGGGCCGGGCGTTCCTGACCTTTTTCACCATAGCGCAGCAATTTCATGAGCAATCCTCTTATTGGAAGTGGGCGGTCAGTTGCTCCAGCCGCCGTCAATGATCTGGGTGGTGCCGGTGGTAAACGCGCTGGCATCGGAGCCAAGGTACAGCGCCAGCTGGGCAATTTCCTGGGGCGTGCCCAGGCGTCCCATCGGCTGGCGCGCGGTGAAGGCGGCGTACACCTCGTCCTGTTGACGGCCTTCATGGCGGGCTTGTTCGACGATGCGTTGCTGCAGCGAAGGCGACTCCACGGTGCCCGGGCAGATAGCGTTGCAGCGGATGCGCTGGGTGACAAAGTCGGCCGCGACGGATTTGGTCAGGCCGATGACGGCCGCCTTGCTGGCGCAATAGGCAAAGCGGTTGGGCACGCCCTTGAGGCTGGAGGCCACCGACGACATGTTGATGATCGAGCCGCCGCCCGCCGCCAGCATCCCCGGCAGAAACGCGCGGATCATGCGGTACATGGCGGTGACGTTCAGGTCCAGGGCAAACGTCCAGTCGCTTTCCGGGCATTCGAGGATATTGCCGGCATGCACCACGCCTGCGCAGTTGAACAGCACGTCCAGAGGGCCGATCTCGGCGGCAAGGCGTTGGATGGCGCTGGCGTCGGTGACATCCAGCACCACCGTTTGCGCACCCGGCAAGCCGGCGAGCGCCTGTTGATTGATGTCGGCTGCAATCACTTCGGCCCCTGCCGCCAGATAGGCTTCGACGCTGGCGCGGCCAATGCCCTGGGCGGCGGCGGTGATCAGCACGCGTTTACCGGTGAGGTCCATGACAGACTCCCTTGATTATTGTTATTGGCTCAATGGTCAGGCCATTGAGGGCGTGAAACACCTGCATCTGCGGCATAGCGAACCCTGGTGGGTTTGCTATGATCAGCACACTGGAAACGATCCAATGGTCAGGCCATTGATCCAATTTTTAGCATGGGTCATCCCGGTCAACAAGCGGCTTTTTCGCGGGTTGATCGCTTTGACCGTGCTGTGCATGAATCGAGCTGAGCCTAGATGCCATTTCAAGTGATTGATAACCAACGTCTTTATCGACAGATTGCCGACCAGTTGCGAGCGTTGATCGACAGCGGAGAATTTCCGCCGGGCAGTCGACTTCCCGCTGAGCGTGAACTCGCCAAACTGCTGGGCGTGAGTCGCGCTTCCGTGCGTGAGGCGATGATTGCCCTGGAGGTGATCGGCCTGGTAGACGTGCGGGTGGGCAACGGCGTGCTGGTGTGTGAACCCGTGCAACCGACAGTCAGCCAGGAACCGGTGATGGCCCAGGCCACCCGGGATCAATGGAAAGAGTTCGATCCGGAACTCAACCTGCACGTCGACTTCAATGCCGAGATTCCACCGTTTTCCCTGCTCCAGGCCCGTCGCCTGATTGAGCCGGAAGCCGCCGCCCTGGCCGCCAAACATGCCACCGACGAAGAGCTGGCGGGGATCCGCGAGGCCTTCGAGCGTAATGTGCAGGACAACCGCGACGGCTCCCATACCCATCCGGGCGATCGCCTGTTTCACATTCGCATCGCCCAGGCCTCGGGCAATCCGGCGTATGCGTTGATGATTGCGCATTTGCTGGGGCATCGTTACGGCAGCATGTTCCAGCGGTTGCAGGCGCATTACACCTCGGACGACATGCCCCATCGCTCGGAAGACGAGCACCGCAAGATCCTCGATGCACTGGAATTGCGAGACGTGGAGGGTGCGCGACAGGCGATGCGCAAGCACCTGGAAGAGGTGGTACGGATTTTCATGCGGACAGCGCAATGAGCGTTTTCTATGACGCCCGCGGCAATATCTACGGCGTAGTGAGCCCGGAGCATTTACGCAGCAAGGGTATCGACGTGCCGGACCGTGCCGACTTGGCCGCTGGCACCCGAGGTGTTTGGGCATTGGCGGCGATTGCCGCCGAGTGCGGTTGGGATGAGTTGCCGCGCCCGGCAGAGGCCAAGGCGCATCGCTGTGACGGCTTGTTGGTGGGGCCGTTCCAGGCCGCGCCGCCTTTTGACCTGTTGATCGTCAACACCGACGGTTCCCTGGCCGAACGCAGTGGCAATGGCCTGACGATCTTCGCCCAGTCGTTGACCGACCAGGGATTGATGGCGCAAGGCTGTGAGTTGCGGGTGCATCACGACAAGACAGACGCACTGTCGCCGGTGGTTACGCGGGTTGAGCCGGCGGAGTACGAACAGGTGCAGGGCTTTTGGCTGACGCTGGGGCGTCCCGAGTTCGGGCCTTTGGCGGTAGGGGCTGTTGGTGTGGGCGCGGTCTCGCTTGAGGGAACTGAGGTGAGCCATGTTTCGCCACTGGCTGCGCTCAACCCCGAGTGGAATCACAGCCAGTTTGTGCGTGTGGGCAACCCGCATTGTGTGACGCTGGTACAGGACGCGTCAGCGTTGCCGGACAACGCCCAGTTGCATCGATCAGCCTGGTTCGATCCGCTGAGGGCGATTGCTTTCGCATCACCTGCCGGGGCCGGCCAACCTTGTATTTCCGGGGTCAACCTGCAATGGGTCGCCCGGGATTCAGGCAATCGCGTGATCGCGCGGGTGTTTGAGCGTGGTGAGGGGCCCACGGCGTCCTCCGGGACCAGCGCCAGTGCGGTGGCATGCGCCGCCTGGTCTGTAGGATGGGTGACGGCGGGTCAGGTGGCGGTGGTGATGCCGGGCGGTACCGCACCCGTACGGTTGCAAGCAGAGCCGGGTGAGTTGCTGAGCGTTAGCCTGTTCGGGACTGCGCGGCTGCAGGAAGTTTGAAAAAGGCAGTGGCGGGCTTAATCATCTTTGTCAGCTGTTTCTCTATAAATAAGCAGCTCTGGTGAATGGTGGTGTAAGAGTATTCTCGTTAGTCAGTACTGGCTGTTTAACTGCATTTCTGTATTTATAAAAGACCCTTCCAATATCAATGTACGAATCTTCTTTTTTATTTTGAGGCGGCCGAATTTCGCCTGAAATCGCTAGTATTCCTGGGGTTCAGGCACTTTTTATCGGCTTCGAATTGAGTGGCTTTATCTGCGTTTTACGGGAGAAGTTATTTCAGCTCGACAATGAATGGCGGGTAACAACGGATGTTCAATACGCTTGTTTCGTCACGTTTCAAACTGGTCGTTGCAGGAATGAACCAGGCATTTCAGGTGCTGGCTTTTAAAGGCAGCGAAACGATTGACCAGCCTTTTTTTATTGAAGTGCAGTGGGTCAGTGAAAACCCCAGCCTGGATCTGGAGAAGTTGCTTCACCAACCGGCCTATCTGGATTTTGGCGAGCCCGGTGAAGGCCTGCACGGGCAAATCTACAGCATTGGCCGGGAAGGCCCGGGGCAGCGGCTGACCCGCTACCACCTCACCCTTGCGCCGCGCGTGGCGTACCTGGCTCATCGTTGCGACCAGCGGATTTTCCAGCAGCGCAGCGTGCCGCAAATTATCGCGGCAGTGCTTGAGCAGCACGGCATCCTTGCTGATGCCTATACCTTCGAACTGGGGCCGGTGGTTTACCCACCGCGTACGTTCTGTGTGCAATACGCGGAAACCGACCTGCACTTTATCCAGCGGCTGTGCGAGGAAGAGGGCATTCACTACCACTTTCGCCACAGTGCAGACGCCCATGTACTGGTGTTGGGTGATGACCAGACGGTGTTTCATCGTTTGCCGGCGCAACGCTACTGCCCGGCCGGAGGCCCGGCTGCCGAAACGCTGGTGATCCAGCGTTTCGATGTGCGCCTGGCCACGCGCAGTGCTCAGGTTGTTCGGCGTGACTACGACTTCGAACATCCGTCGCTGCGCTTGCAGGAGCAGGCCGGATCTTTCCCGGCACTTGAAGACTATCAATACCCTGCGGGATTCACGGGGCATCTGCGAGGTTCGCAGTTGGCCCGGCGTGGCCTGGAACGTCATCAACGCGACCGTCATCGGGCCCTGGGCCGCAGTGACCAGCCGGCTTTGCGCAGCGGGCATTTCCTGGAACTGCGCGGCCATCCGGACCGCACCTGTAATGACTTGTGGCTGATCACCGGCGTACGTCACGAAGGCTATCAACCGCAGGTGCTGGAGGAGGCGGTGGTGGATGTCGAGGCATTCCACGGCTACCGCAATCGATTTACCGCAACGCCCTGGCGCGCCGCTTACCGCCCGCCGCTCAAGCACGTCAAACCGCGTATCAGCGGCAGCCAGACCGCAACCGTCACCGGGCCCGAGGGTGAAGACGTGCATTGCGACGCTCACGGCCGGGTGAAAATTCGCTTTCATTGGGACCGCCTGGACCAGCACGACGACAAGAGCAGCTGCTGGGTGCGTGTGGCGTCCGGATGGGCGGGTGACAGCTATGGCGCGGTGATGATCCCGCGTGTGGGCATGGAGGTACTGGTGACGTTCCTGGAAGGTGATCCAGACCGGCCAGTGATCAATGGTTGCCTGCCCAATACCTTGCAGCCTGTTGCCTATCCGTTGCCCCAACACAAGACCCGCAGTGTGCTACGCAGCCGCAGTTCGCCGGGCGGGGCGGGGGCCAACGAGCTGCACCTTGAGGACCGCAGCGGCCAGGAACTCATCTACCTGCGCGCCCAACGCGATCTGGAGCAGCAGGTCGGCCACGACAGTCGGCTGGAGGTGGTGGGCGAACGTCGGGAAACCATCCACGGCTTGAGTGCCACCACCCTGGGAGGCGAGGAACACCGCAGCATCGCCGGCGACCGCAAGGTTCGGCTTGGGGCTGATGATCACTTGCACGTGCAGGGCAACAGCCAGACCCTTGTCGGCCAGACCCTGGTGATCGAAGCGGGGCAACAGGTCCATCTGAAGGCGGGGGCCAATCTGGTTATCGATGCCGGTGCGCAGTTGAGCTTCAAGGCCGGTGGTGAGCATTTGCTGATTCAGGCCGGCGGGATTTTCAGCAGTCGGCCGATCACGTTGGGCGGTGCGCCTGCCGTGATTCGCACAGCCAACCCAGTTGGACCGGGTGACGTGGCTGCTTCGCCCGCATTTGCAGCGGATGGGCCGAAGGTTTCGGTTATCCAAGGCGCAGTCATGGAGCTGGCCAGAAGACTGGATGCGGACTTCTGTCCAGTGTGCGAGCGCTGCCGTGAAGGCCTGTGCGAATCCACGGGGAGGGCGGCTTGATGGAGATCGCGCCTGGCCAGTGGATGGCTGAACAGCAGCAGGCAGGGCGCCGGCTGTGCCTGGTTCTACAGGGTGAAAGCGATGCGCGTGGGGTACTGCTGGCGACACGCACGGTCGCTGAGTATCGCTGCCTCTTTGGTGAAACCGTCGCATCGGAAATGGCAGCGGATGGGCCGATGCTCCTGTTGCTCGACCATGTCAGCGAGCCCGCATTGGTGGGTTTGCTGCAAAACCCCCAGCGTAATTGGGGCTGGTTGGGCAGCCTGCCTGGTGATGATTTATCGGGTGTTACCCGGCACTGGCGCGACAGGTTGGTGGTGGGAGCGGCGGGCAGTCAGGCGCTGTACCGCTTCCACGATAACCGCACCTTGGCGCGGGCCTTGGTTCACCTGCCTGCTCGGGACTGGCCTGTTTTTCTCGGGCCGCTGATCGGCGTGTGTTACTGGCAGGGTGAGCGTTGGAGTTGTGTCGATAACCCGGCTCCGGGGGCGTATCCGGTACCCGATCCTGCGCCGTGGCTGGAGGTGCCGAATCCCCAGGCGGGAGTGATTCTGCAAGCCAATATCCTGCGTTACCTGCTGGCCGAGTACAGCGAGGCGTTGAGCGCACTGGTTGAATTTCAAGACCCGAGAATCTGGTTGGCGCAGGTGCTGGAGCAAGCGCGGGCCTGGCAATGGGACAGGCCGGAACAGCTGGAGTTTTTGGTCGTGCGGCGGTTGTTGGAAGCCACTGGGGACGTGCTTATTCGATGGCAGCCGATGCGTGGGGAAGTGGCGGAGGATCATTTTCAGCGGGTGGTTGGGGAGTGGCGTCGGGTGGAGCGGGAGCAGCAGGATGCGTAGGGGATTTATGTCGGGCGTGTGGCGAGGGGTATTCGTTTGCAGTGTGCTGGGTGTTTCCGGTTGTGTGATGAAGCCTGCTGATAGTTTCACTTTGGAGGTCGATTTGCCGGCGAATTACAGACTCAGAGGCGATGCAACTTACGTCCCCGGAACAGGTGAGACTTGCACTTTACGATGGCGTCCAGGTGATCTGCCAGAGATCAAGATATTCGACGCTCTTGAGAAGTCGGTGGCGAATCGGGCGAGCTTTGAGTTGCCTCTGACGGAGACGGTGAACGGGTGTCCGTTAGTGCTGCGTTACATGACGTTTGATGTCTATGCGAAGTCGGCTGAGCACTTGTCGGACAGTGGGGGGGATTTTGCGTTTATCGGTGTGCATGATTGGGTTGAACCCCATATGTCTCGAATGCCGGGGCCAGGTACCTTGGAGGTGCCGGGGGCCTGTCAGTGGTTACTCAGGCCGGCAGGGCCAACGCAGGCGACTGATAACGTATTTCAATGCAACCTGGTAGATGCAAGAGGACTGCCGCCAACGACTGCAACGGGTGGCCGTGTGCAGCGTGATGAGCTGAACGGTAAAACGGTGAGGCTCGTGTTTGGGGAAATCTGATGGGGAGCGTACTTATCTTTAACTTTTACTGAATAAGGATATTCAGCGATGGCGCTTACAGAATGGAAACAACCCTTTTTCAGCGGGAAAATGCCGGCTTGTGCAGTGCGTGGATGTTGGCTGAGTTTTTGTCTGGTGGATGAATCAGGTGACGGAAACGCTTATGGGGGTCTTGCGTACAAGGTTTTTGACAGCACAGGTCAACAATATGCAGGTCGTTTGGATGGAAACGGTTTCGCAAAGTTGGACAACCCATATCGAGGGCCTGTGGTTCTGATCTTCGATGCGCCATATGAAATGAGCGGGGATTACTACGCAACGTTGCAAACGCGTGGTTGTTATCCACTGCCTATCACCGAGCTTCAGGTACGAGCCGAACAGACGCGGTTTTCACGTGTAGACGGGGAGCGCGTCGAGCGAAACCCGGCAGGGCGGGAAACAGGCAAATTCTATCAAGTCGAGGTCAGTGACTTGGTCTTGCACACTGCTCATTTGCCTCCCTTGGCGCCCAGAACCCATCGACCACCGCGGCATGCGCTCCGCATGCTGGCTGAACTTGGGTTTGGCCCCCCTCAGCCCAAGCTGACAGGGCTGGTTTTATTTCCTGACCTGCACACTGTGCTGGAGGTAAGGCCGCTGCGTGCGTTACGCCCGTTGTTGTCGATTGAAGACCAGTTCTGTGCCTTGAACCTTTATCAGTTGGCGCTTATGGCTACCTTGAGTTATTGCGATTTTGGGCAGGAACCATCGACTCCGCCGATGGACCAGGTCAGCTTTCCCATAGAGCCCAGTGTGGGCAATTTTTTTTCCGAACAACTGTCGGGCTATCAGGAGGCTTGGAAGTTCGATTCCGACCAGGTGGAATACTTTTATCCCGTGTATGAAGACGTGCCGTACTCGCAACGATTCGAGGTGTTGCCTTTTGATCCTGAGTTGTATGAGCAAAATCGATCGGGGCAAGGAGAGTCCCCGGCCCACCCAGCGAAGCTGCATTTTTTTGATGACGAGGAGAATGGCACTGATACTCAGGCGTTTATCAGCCATCACGACCATGTGATCCTGATCGCAGTGCGGGGCACTGCAAGCCGTTCCGATGGGCTGAGGGATGCCAATGCTCACCAGGTCGCTTTTGTCGAGGGTGTTGGTAAGGTTCATGAGGGCTTTTATGGCGCGTATCGGGCGATGCGTGATTTTGCGCTGCATTACCTCGACCGGTTCTACATAGGCCAGCGCATCATAATTTGTGGCCATAGTCTCGGCGGCGCCATAGCACTGCTGCTGGCAGAGTCTCTTAGGCGAATTCCAGGTTACGACCGCAACATCCTTCTTTACACCTATGGCGCTCCCCGCGCTGCCGACTCTGAGTTCACTGACGGTGCTTCATCTTTGGTGCATCACCGCATCGTCAATCATAACGACCCGGTACCCAGCGTCCCGGCACCCTGGATGAACACAACTGCCAAACTCTGGATTCCCGGGCTTGTTACCCTGTTCAGCAATCCTGCACCTGCTGGCCTGCTGTTCGCACTTGGGTTGGTGCGGGTGGGCGGGAACGCCTATCAGCATCACGGCTCCCAGCAGCATTTCATGCCGATTGCCTTGCCCGACGGCACACAGTCTTCAATATTGTGGAACCCCGGGTGTGAGTCGATCGAAGAAGCTGCATGCAATCGCGCGATTCAACTCAGCGGTGATATGCCGGACCGGGCCAACCTGATCAAGCAGCTAGTCCAATACAAGCAGCACTTTATGACCGCAAGCTACATCCCGGCAGCCTGGGCGACGTTACGCCGCTGGCAGCAAACCGTGGACGCCGACGGAACACTGGTGACTGCGAGTGAATTTGAGCTGATCGAAAAAGCGCTGATCAGCATGCGGCAACAACTGCGGGAGAAAAAACGAGAACTGGACCGCTATCGACCGACCAATCAGCGTGGTTATGAAGATATCCAGGCCTTGAGCATCGAAGCTGATCGTCTGCAAAGTAGTCGCGACCGCCTGGCAACCCTCCGCTGGCGCCGCCTCCAGGCCCGCGACGTCTACGGCAGCCACGCTTCATCCCCAACCCTGCAATCCAGCCTGAAACGCTGGTTCGCTCACCCGCAAAATCGCGTACTCACCCAAGTGGCGAGCATCCCGCCACAATCGGATGATGGCTGGGGAAAGCCACAAACCCTCGATATAGATTCAATCGTATGAGCCTACAAAAACTCCACCTGCGCCGGCCGGCGTTTCATCAACACTTTGCCCGCTCGAATCGAATACAACGGCAAGCCCTGGCTGCGAATCACTTCATAGTCGCTGTCTGCAGACAGGATCAACAGGTTCGCCGGGCGTCCCGGTTCCAGGCCATAACGATCCCCCAGGGCCATCGCCCGGGCGCTGTTGTCGGTGACCAGGTCGAGGGCACTTTGCAGGTTGCGGTAGCCAAGCATGTGGCAGATATGCAACCCGGCTTCCAGCACCCGCAAAATGTTGCCGTTACCCAAGGGATACCAAGGGTCGACGATGGAGTCCTGGCCGAAGCAGACGTTCATGCCAGCCTCCAGCAGTTCGTTGACCCGGGTCACGCCGCGGCGTTTGGGGAAGGTGTCGAAGCGGCCCTGCAAGTGGATGCTTTCGGTAGGGCAGGAGACAAAGCTGATGCCCGAATGCCCCAGCAGGCGGAAGAGTTTGGCGCAGTAAGCATTGTCGTAGGAGCCCATGGCCGTGGTGTGGCTGGCGGTCACGCGGGCGCCCATGTCACGGCTGCGGGCTTCTTCGGCCAGCACTTCAAGAAAGCGCGAGTGTGGGTCGTCGGTTTCGTCGCAATGCACATCGACCAGGCAACCGGTGCGTTCGGCCAGGTCCATCAGGAACTTCACCGAACTCACCCCTTGGTCACGGGTGTATTCAAAGTGCGGGATGCCGCCGATCACGTCGGCGCCCAGGCGAATGGCCTCTTCCATCAGCTCGCGGCCATTGCGGTAGGACTCGATGCCTTCCTGGGGGAACGCGACGATTTGCAGGTCGATCAGGTGGCCGCTTTCCTCGCGTACTTCAAGCATGGCCTTGAGCGCGGTGAGGTCCGGGTCGGTGACGTCGACATGGGTGCGCACATGCTGGATGCCATGGGCGGCCAGGGTCTGGATGGTTTTTTTGGAGCGGGTCTTGGTGTCTTCCAGGGTGATGGTGGCCTTGCGCTCGCCCCAGCACTCGATGCCTTCAAACAGGGTGCCGCTCATGTTCCAGCGCGGCTCGCCGGCGGTCAGGGTGGCATCGAGGTGAATGTGCGGCTCGACGAAAGGCGGGACCACCAGGTTGCCGGCGGCGTCCAGGTCGTCGGGGCCTGCCAGGGGGGCCGCGCCTTGTTGGGTGATGCTGGCGATCCGGCCGTGTTCCAGGTGCAGATCATGCAGGCCTTCACGGTTGCGCAGGCGGGCGTTGATGATGTGCATGGGCAAGTTCCTCTTGGCAAAAAACAGTCAGGCAGACAGCCGCCAGATCATCAGCGCGATGCCGATGTCCAGGCGGTCATAAGCATTGTCCAGCGTCAGCCCGCACAGGGCTTCGATACGCTGGACGCGGTGCGTCAGGGTGTTGCGGTGAACCGCCAGCCGTTGGGCTGCGGCCACAAGGTTACCATTCTCGTGGAACCAGGCCTCCAGGGTCGGCATCAGGCTTGGGCCATGGTGCAGGTCGTGGCGCAGCAGCGGCCCCAGGCGTTCGTTGAGGAATTGATCGAGCAGGGCGCGATCACGTACGCCACTGAGCAGCTTGAGTACGCCCAACTCATCGTAGACACACAGCCCGGCGCGTTCACTGAACCGTCGCGCAGCGGCCAATGCCTGGCGCGCCTCATCCAGGGCCTGGGCCAGGCGCGCGGGTGGGTGCGCGGCAGCACTCAGGCCGATAAACAGTTTCAACGGCGCCAGGCGCAGATTCAGTGCCTTCAACCAACCCGCCAACAACTGACGGTTGGCCAATGCCGCACCCGCGTCTATCGCAGGCAGCAGCAACGTCCATTGTCCGGCACGCCCCAGCACGGGCAGGCGCGACGGATGCTGCGCAGAAAACTGGCGCAGACGGCGGGTAATCGCATCGTGTTGTCGGGCAAGCTGCGCCTCGACCACTGGCGCCTCACCCTGGGCAAACAGCGCGTCGCTGCCGTCCAGTTGCAACTGGACGAGTTGCCAATGGCCGGCCAGCGGCATGTCCAACTGCGCAGCGCGGTGCAGCAGCAAATCCAGGGATTGGTAATCACCGGCCAGCAGGCGCTCCAGCACATCGTGTCGCGAGCGCCCCAACTGCTGCGACTGGATCAACGCCGAACCGATGGCCTGGGTCACCAGTACCATCTTCAACGAGTAAGGCTGTTCGATCAGCGGCATGCCCGCCGCTTGCGCCGCTTCCAGCAAACGCTGGGGAATCGCCTGGATATAGTCCGGCCCCGTGAGGATCACCAGGCCGGCGACCTGGCGCTGACAGGCTTCGTCCAGCAGCACCAACAGATTGGCCTCGTCCCGTGGATGATTGATACCGGTGACGAACACCAGTTCGCCCCCCAGCACCCATTCGGCGATCCCGCTGTTTTCTGCGACATAGGGCCAGCGCACCGTGTTCTCCAGGCCGGCTTCCCCGGCCCGCAGGCACATCGATTCAAGGCCGGGCAAGGCCAGCACATCGGCGATTGTCAGGCTCATGCCTGGACGTCAGCCAAAGGTGCCCGCACCCGCAATACGCTGGTCAGCACGATGTAGGTCAGGGACGCCGCCACGATCCCCACCAATGGCGCCACCCAGGGTGAATGAAAGGCCAGCACCGTACCCACGGCATAGGCGATCAGCCCTGGCCAGTTGAAGGCCGGCAGGCGTGTATCGGCCAGGCGCGGATAGTGGCCGCGGTAGCGATAGAAGAAATCCGCCATGATCACCCCGCCAATCGGTGGGATCACCGTGCCCAGCAGGATCAGGTAGGGCACCAGCATGTCGTACATGCCCAGCAACGCCAGCAGGGTGCCGATTACCGCACCGGCCAGGGTCACCGTTTTGCGGCGCTTGGTGCGCAGCAGGTTGCAGCCGGCGACGGCGAAGTTGTAGATGGTGTTGTCCTGGGTGCTCCAGATATTCAGCAACAGCATCGCCATGGCCGCCATGGCGAAGCCTTGCAGCAGCAACACTTCGACCACGTCGGGCTGCTGGTAGACGATGGCGCCATAGGCACCGATCAACACCATCAAGCCGTTGCCGATAAAGAAGCCGATCAGGCTGGCCAGCACCGCGACCCTGGCCGAGCGTGAGAACCGCGTCCAGTTGGTAGCCTGGGTCGCGCCGCTGACAAAGGTGCCGAACACCAGCGTGATAGCCGTGGACATGTCCAGCTCACCGGTCGGCACCACCGCCAGCAGTCCATCGAGCCCGCCGACCTTGACGGTGGCGACCCACATCGACAGAAACAACAAAATACCCATGGCCGGCACGGCGATGTAGGACAGAATCTCCAACCCGCGATAGCCCACGTAGGCCGTCGCGCAGAACACCATGCCAAACAGCACCATCAGCCCGAGTACGCTGCCCTGGCTCAACTCGAAATACTTGCCCAGTACTACGGCTGCGGTGGCGGTGCCCCAGGCGTACCAGCCGATCTGGGTAAAACCGAGAATTAAGTCGCTGAGTTTGCTGCCCACTTCACCGAAGCAGAAGCGCCCCATCAGCACCGAGTTCAAACCGCTCTTGAACGCGATGTAACCCAGGCCTGCGGCGTAGATACCCAACAGCAGGTTACCCAGGGCCACGACGCCGAGCATCTGGGTAAAGCTGAAGGCCACCCCCAGCTTGCCGCCGGCGAACATGGTCGCGGTAAAAAAGGTAAAGCCCAGCAGCACCATGGCGGTGGAGGCCAGGCCTTTGCGGGCATGCATGGGCACCTCGCTGAGAGGGTAGTCATTGCCCGGTTCGTTCTGCGTCATGTGCCGTTCTCCCTGAATGAGTGACGCAGGCCTATTGCACCCGTCGTGCCAAGTGCGAGGCAGTGACGGGCGCACGGTCAGGACTGTGCAGGTTGCACAGTATTTATAGCCAAACAGGGGAAACACGCAGGCGGGATTGGTCTTTCTGCCCACTCAGGCGCGAAAGCGGTGCAGGGTGATACAAATTGGATCACCCGTTATTCAATCGAACAGGGTGTGAGTGGTCTGCCCGCGATGAAAGGCAAACGCGGCCTCAAGGTCGCTTTCAATGGTGCGGCCACGGGACAGCGGCGGCAGATCGTCCAGGCTGAAGAAGCCAACTTCGGTGGTTTCGAAACCGGCCGCCGGCGCCAGTTGATCAACCCGTTCGCACAGAAAGTAGAGTTTGTAGAAGTCCCGGATATCCGGCCGGTACAAGCCTTTGGCCTTGTGGGTGACGCTGTACAGCGCCTTGGCCGTGACCGTCAGCCCGGCCTCTTCGCGAATTTCCTTGACGATGTTTTCAGCCGCTGACAAACCAATATCCGCATAACCGCCGGGCAATGCCCAGCAGCCATCCGTGAGCTCGCGGACCAACAGGATCCGGTCACCGTCAATCACTGCGCCCCGCACATCAATCATGGGCGTCGAATAACGTTTGGCAAAATCCGGCACCAGCCCGGTGATGCGCTCCAGCGGTACTTCGCCCAATTGCGCCAGCATGCTGTGGGCAATCTGGGCGATTTCCTCGAGGCGCTCGCGCTCGAAGTCATCGGTGCAGAAGTGCAGCCCCGTGGAGGCCAATGCTTGCAGGCGCTTGGCCTGGGCCAGCCAGGTGTTTTCCATGGGAGCTCCTTCAGTGCGAGGCGGTGAGGTCTTTTTGCATGTAGACCCGACGCAGGCCGTTTTCCTCGGCCCGGTGGGTTTCCACATAGCCTTTGCGGGTGTACAGCGCGATGTTTTCGGTCATCGCTTCATTGGTGTAGAGACGGATGGAGCCATGCCTGGCCTGGCGTTCCGCGAAGCCCAGCAACAGGCGCCCGTAACCCAAGCCCTGGGCGCCGGGGTCGACGGCCAGGTTATCCAGCAGCAGGTACTCATCGTGATGAATCAGTACGACAAAGCCGCGGACCTGGCCCGCACTCTCCAGCACATGCACCCGTTCGGCAGCGACCTGCTGGCGATAGTCATCCAGCATCGGGCCTGGCTTGCGCCCGATTCGCTGGATGTAAGGGGAGTAGGCGGCGTGGACGATCGCTTCAATAGCGGCGATATCGTCGCCGGTAGCGGGGCGGATATGGGTTGGCATCGCAGCGCTTCCTGTACAAGAGGCCACGACTGTAAGGGAGTCTCCGGCATAAAAAAACCACCGCAAGGGTGGTTTTTTACATCGCCGGCTTATTCGCCGCGATAGATGCAGCCGCTGGTGCAGGTCTCATGGATGCGAATCGCGCTGAGTTCCGGCAACAGCGGTTTCAGTTCATTCCAGATCCACTTGGCCAGCACTTCGCTGGTGGGGTTTTCGAGGCCCGGGATGTCGTTGAGGTAGTTGTGGTCGAGGCGTTCGTAGAGCGGCTTGAAAATCGCCTTGATCTCCGAGAAGTCACGGATCCAGCCGGTGTGCGGGTCGAGGTCGCCGCTGAGGTGGATCGCCACCTTGAACGAATGGCCATGCAGGCGCCCGCATTTGTGGCCTTCCGGAACGTGGGGCAGGCGGTGGGCGGACTCGAAGGTAAACTCTTTGAAGATTTCCACAGGGTTTTTCAGCTCGGTGAGGTGTCTGGCAGGCGGCGAGTTTAACAGTTTGTGGCGGCCGCGCGCATACCGCGTAGCAGCTGTCGAGCCATGGCGAGGCTGCGTTTGCGATTTTTCTGACAAACCGAGGTGCTGCCGACGCAGCCTCGCTTGGGCTCGACAGCTGCTACGGAGAGGGCGCTAGAGAGCCAGCAGGCGTTCGCCCAATTGGCCATTGTCGGCCAGTTGCAGAAACTCATCCCCCAGCCGCTGGCTTTCGCTCATTGCGGTTTGCCAGTACTTGTTGCGGCCCGGGTCATCCCCCATGAAGCGCTTGAAGTCACTGCGGTCCGGCAGTTTGCCGTGGGGCAGTCGCGCCAGGTATTCCTTCGACGGCGCCAGCAGCAGGACATCCTGCAAACCCTGTTGATTGGCGCGGCGCCACGGCAAGCCTTTGTCGAACCAGCCGGGAATGACCCGGTCGGTGAAGTGCGGGTACAGCACGATGTCATCGCCGTGGTAGGGCAGGTCGAGGTGATAGTCCAGCAGGCCGCCATCGCGGTAAGTGCCTTGGCCTGCACCCGGCAGGTCGCGTACGCCTTGCATCACCATGGGGATCGAGCCCGACGCCAGCAAGGCCTGGCGCAGGTTGCCCAGTTCCAGATCAAGGAAGCGCGACGGGAAATCCTTGAGCGCATGCAGCGGTGGCGCCTGGCGTGGGTCGTGGACGATCAGCCGTTCGAAGTGCCGGGACAACCGCGCGCGGCCCCTCAGGTTGTCGGCGATCACCGAGGACAACCCCAAACCAAGCCGACCGCGATGATCGTCGGCGAGCAGGCCATGGCTTTTGACCACCATGATGTTCAGCCGGTAGTGCGGGTTGTCGAGCACGCGGGCATCGCGGCCGGCCAGCAAGTCATCGAGCATGCGCACGCAGCTCTGGCTGACTTCGGCCATGGTCACGCCTTTGGCAAAGCTTTGTGCGTTGTACAGCCGGCCCAGGTCGAGCAGGCCTTGCACCGGGTCGGGCAGGCACGCACTGGCAAACCGCCAGGAGCCTATCGAGGCGCCGATCAGCGCACGCTCGCGGGGCGCCCGGGGCAGCCAGTCACCAAACAGCGCCAGGTCCAGACCCTGGATGCCCAGCGCCTTGGGCCCGCCGGCAGCGCCGGGAAGGATGCCGACGTCCGCAGGCGCAAGCCCCTGCTCACGAATGCGTGCAAAAGCGCGTTTACCGGCCTTGAGGGTCAAGGCGGGGAACTTCATATGGATAGCAGTCATACCGGTCTCATTTACCGCGAGCAGGGCAGTATAGAAAATCTTGCCCGGTTGCAGGCAAAGGTCTCGCAGAGAATTGCCATGGTGGCAATTCAGTTTCAGTTAAGTTGGATCCAGTACCGTGAGTCCCGTAGGCAAAATATCCCGAAACGGAGACTCACCATGAAAACCCTCACAGCCTTGATCGCCAGCAGTATCATCGCCCTCACCGCAGGCGTCGCCCAGGCTCGCGACCTGGGGCCGGACGAAGCACTGAAGTTGCGCGACGCTGGTACCATTGTGTCTTTCGAGAAGCTCAACGCCACGGCGTTGGCCAAACATCCCGGCGCCACCGTGCATGAAACCGAGCTTGAAGAGGAATACGGCAAATACCTTTATCAGGTTGAACTGCGCGACGCCCAGGGCGTCGAGTGGGACCTGGAATTGGATGCCGTCACCGGCGCCGTCCTCAAGGATCATCAGGATACGTAATGAAGGTAAATCTACGCACCAGCGTTCAAGTGGCGCTGGTGCTCCTGGCATTTTGCTCAGGCCTGGCCGCTCGGGACCTGGGCCAGGATGAAGCGCTGCGCCTGCGCCAGAAGGGCGTGATCGCGCCGCTTGAGCATCTGCTGGGCCCGGCTTTCGAGCGCTACCCGGGCGCCAAGCTGCTGGACGCCGAGCTTGAAGAGCACAAGGATCGCCCTGTGCGCTATATCTATGAAATCGAACTATTGACGGTGGAAGGCGTGGTGCGCGAGATCGAACTCGATGCCAACACCGGTCAACTGCTCAAAGACAAGGAAGACGACTGATGCGCCTGCTGCTGGTGGAAGACCACGTACCCCTGGCCGATGAGTTGATGGCCGGGCTCAATCGCCAGGGCTATGCCGTCGACTGGCTGGCGGACGGGCGCGATGCGGTGTATCAGGGGCGCAGCGAACCCTACGACCTGATCATCCTTGACCTCGGCCTGCCGGGTTTGCCCGGGCTTGAGGTGTTGACACAATGGCGTGCCGCCGGCCTGGCCACGCCGGTGCTGATCCTCACTGCCCGCGACTCCTGGGCCGAGCGCATCGAAGGGCTCAAGGCCGGGGCCGACGACTACCTCAGCAAACCGTTCCATCCCGAAGAGCTGCACCTGCGTATCCAGGCCTTGCTGCGTCGTTCCCATGGCCACGCCAATCAGCCCACCTTGCAGGCTGCCGGCTTGCACCTGGATGAGGGTCGCCAGTGTGTGATGCGTGATGGCGAGGAGATCCAGCTGACCGCGGCCGAGTTTCGGCTGCTGCGTTACTTCATGCTGCACCCCGAGCAAATCCTTTCAAAAAGTCACCTGGCCGAACATTTGTACGATGGCGAGACCGAGCGTGACTCCAATGTGTTGGAGGTCCACGTCAACCACCTGCGCCGCAAGTTGGGCCGCAGCGTGATCGAGACCCGGCGCGGCCAGGGTTACCGGTTTGGTGCCAGCCCGGCATGAAGTCGATCCAGCGGCGCCTGAGCCTGGGGCTGATCAGTGTGATGGTGATCGTCGGCCTGGTGCTGGCGCAGACCAGCCTGTGGCTGTTCGAAATGGGCCTGCAACGTTACCTGGAGTCCGGCTTGCGCAACGATAGCGAGAACCTGCTGGTGGCGCTGGTGCGCGGGCCGGCGGGGGTGCAACTGGATGAGCAGCGGTTGTCTCCTGCGTACCAGCGTCCGTTTTCCGGGCACTATTTCCGTATCGATTTTGCCGACACCCATTGGCGTTCCCGCTCGCTGTGGGACCAGGAACTGCCGCAGTTGCCCCACGCCGGGCTCAAGGGCAACCTGCAGTTGGGGCCGGAAGGCCAGCAGTTGCTGGTACTGCGTTCGGACTACAAACGGTTTGGCCAGTCGATTTCCATCAGCGTGGCCCAGGACTACACACCCGTCAGAGAAAGCTTTCGGCTGATGCGTCAGATCGGCTTGGTGCTGGGGCTGGCGGCGCTGTTGCTGATCCTGATTCTGCAACGGGTCACCGTGCGCCGCGCCTTGCGCCCGCTGGAGACCGCGCGCAACCAGATCGCCCAACTGCAGCAGGGCCAGCGCTCGCAACTGGATACCCAGGTGCCGGTGGAGCTGGAGCCGCTGGTGGCGCAGATCAACCATCTGCTGGCCCACACCGAAGACAGCCTCAAGCGCTCGCGCAATGCCCTGGGCAATCTCGGCCATGCCTTGAAAACCCCGTTGGCGGTGTTGCTGAGCGTGGCATCCAGCGAACAGCTCAAGGACCATCCGCAACTGAGCAAGCTGCTGCGGGAACAGTTGGAGCAGGTGCAGCAACGGCTTAATCGTGAACTCAATCGTGCCCGCCTGGCCGGAGAGACACTGCCGGGTGCCTTGTTCGATTGCGACGGCGAATTACCGGGGTTGCTCGCGACCCTGAACATGATCCATGGCGAACACCTGGATTTGAGTTACCGCGTGCCGCCCGGTTTGCAATTGCCGTGGGACCGCGAAGACCTGCTGGAACTGTTGGGCAACCTGCTGGACAACGCGTGCAAATGGGCGGATGCGGAGATTGTGTTGAGCATCGGCGAAACCCCGGAAGGCTTTCGGTTGGCTGTCGAAGATGACGGGCCGGGGATTCCCGAGAGCCAGCGTGATCAGGTGTTCAGCCGAGGCACGCGGTTGGATGAGCAGACTGACGGGCATGGTCTGGGGCTGGGGATCGTGCGGGATATTGTCGAGGTGTGGGGCGGGGTGCTTCTGTTGCAGGAGAGCGAGCTGGGCGGGTTAAAGGTCATCATCGACCTGCCACGCCGCCATTGAAAACAAACCGTAGCAGCTGTCGAGCCTCGCCAAGGCTCGACAGCTGCTACGGGATACTCGGGCTGATTGCCGGAGTATCCCGCAACTCATCAAACCCTGAACTGATCCATCAGGCCCTGCTGCTGATTCGCCAGGCTGTTCAACGCCTGGCTGACCCGCGCCGATTCATTCGCCTGTTCGGACAACGACTCCGTCACATCCCGAATCGTCGCCACGTTGTTGTTGATCTCCTCGGCCACCGCACTTTGCTCTTCGGCGGCGCTGGCGATCTGCAGGTTCATGTCGCTGATTACCGTTACCGCATCGCCGATCTGGCGCAAGGCGGTCACGGCCTGGCCCACTTGTTCGACGCTGCCCTGGGCCTGGCGATGGCTGTTGCTCATGGAACCGACCACTTCCTGGGTACCGCTTTGCAGTTGCTCGATCACCAGGCGGGTTTCTTCCACCGACTCCTGGGTACGTCGCGCCAGGTTGCGCACTTCATCGGCGACCACCGCAAAACCACGACCGGCTTCACCCGCACGGGCGGCCTCGATAGCGGCGTTCAGTGCCAGCAGGTTGGTCTGCTCGGCGATTGCACGAATCACTTCCAGTACCGAACCGATCTTCTCGCTGTTGGCCGCCAGTCCTTCAACCTGGGCCATCGCGGTGCTCATATCCGCCGCCAGGTGGCCGATGCTGGTGGTGGTGCGGTCGATCACGGTCAAACCTTCACGCGTCGCCTGATCGGCATCGCGGGCAGCCTGGGCGGCTTGCGCGGCACTGCGGGCGACGTCCTGGGCGGTGGCGCTCATCTCGTGGGAGGCGGTGGCCACCTGGTCGACCTGACGGTATTGCTGCTCCATGCCGGCACTGGTTTCAGTGGCGATGGCGGCCGACTGGTCGGCGGTGCCACGGGCGTCCTGCACTGAGCGTTTGACCTGGGCAATGATCGGCTGCAGCTTGTCGAGGAAGCGGTTGAACCAGCCGGCCAATTCGCCGAGTTCGTCGTGTTTGTCGTAGGCCAGGCGGCGGGTCAGGTCACCTTCGCCACTGGCAATGTCTTCCAGCATGCGTGCCACGCCGAGGATCGGCCGGGTCACGCTGCGGGCCATCAGCCACACCAGCAACAGGCCGACGATTGCTGCCAGCAGGCCCAGGCTCAGTTCCAGCAGAGTGCCCTTGGCGTTATCGGCGTCCAGTTTGGACTTCAGGGCTTCAGCCGGAGCCACCAGGACTTTTTCCGGAACATCCAGCAACACGCCCCACGGCTTGCCATCGGGGATCGGCTGGAACGGCGCGAGCACCTTGAGTTGGTGGTCGGTGCGCACGCTGCGGGTCTGGGTGCTGGTGGAAAGCGAACTGATCAATTGCGCGCCGTTGGCGGTGTCGACGGCATCCAGGCGCTGGCTGAGTTTGCCGGCGTCCGGGCTGTAGCCAGCCAGCAGGCCCACCGGGCTGATGATGCTGACGCTGGTCTGGCCGTCGTAGAGTTTCTGGCTGGCGCCCTGGCTGACGGCTTGCAGGCTGTTGAGGTTGATGTCCACCGACAGCGAGGCGATGACTTTGCCGTTGACCATCAGCGGGAAGACGATGCTGGTCATCAGCACCTTTTGCCCATCGATCACATAGAAGTACGGCTCGATCACGCAGGGCTTGAGTGTGGTGCGCGGGCAGGTGAACCAGGCGTTGGCTTTTTCGCCGCTGGGTCCGACGCTGGTGTCGGACATGTCGCTTTCGGGCAGCGACATTGAAGTCAGCTTGCCCGCAGTCGGCTGGGACCAGTACAGCGCAAAGCGGCCCTTGTCGTTGCTGCCCAGCTCTTGCTGGTTGGCGAACAATTCGTCCTTGCCATCCAGTGCGTTGGCCTCGAATACCAGGGACAGGCCCAGCAGGTCAGGGTTGGCCTGCAGCGCGGCCTTGACCTGCCGGGTCAGGTCTTCGCGCAGGTCGAAGGCATCCAGGAAGCGTTTCTCGGCCTGTTCGCGCAGGAACAACACCTGCCGGGAAAAACCGTGGCCGTATTGATAGGCGTCCATGAACTGCTGGCGAATGCCCAAGGCCTGGACCTCACCCTGGGCTTCGATGCGCGCCTGGGCGGCTTCGTCGAGCATTTCCATACTGGAAGCCTTGACCAGGTCGGAGCTCTGCGCCATGCGGTACAGCGAGAGACCTACCAGCAAGGTCACGATGCCCAGCAGGCAAAGACCGGCCAGCAGGGTAATTTTCCATTGAATGGACAGCTGTCTGAGCGACATGGAGCCTTCCTTAACCTTTCGATACGACAGAGACGATCTGCCTGTATCGGCCGCTCGGAAATTTTCTTTATTCAAACGATCAATTTAAAGCTGTTTGTGTGGCGAGGGGGCTTGTCCCCCGTTGGGCTGCGTAGCGGCCCCAAAAAAAGCGGGAGCGCTGCGCACTCCAACGGGGGACAAGCCCCCTCGCCACAGGACAAGCCCCCTCGCCACAGACAAATCCCCTAACCACTGACAAACCTTCTCCCCACTTTTTTGACAAGGCAGGCCGGGTGCTGCAAAGTGCGCGCCCTCTAATAAAACTCCCTTAAAACCTGGTTTGCGGCAGCCGTTCCCGACAGCAGCCCGGGCAGGTGCGTGCTTTTTTCATGTTTTCTGTCTTGAGGTAACGATGATTAATGCAGTAATCGCCGCGGTCGGCACCATGCTGGTGCTCAGCTTGTCCCGCGTGCATGTGGTGATCGCGATCATTGTCGGCGCCCTGGTGGGTGGCCTGACCGGCGGCCTGGGTATCGACGCGACGCTCAAGGCGTTCAACAGCGGCCTGGGTGGCGGTGCGACGGTGGCGTTGTCCTACGCGCTGCTCGGCGCGTTCGCCGTGGCGATTGCCAAATCCGGCCTGGCTCATGCGCTGGCCGATAAAGCCCTGCTGCTGGTGGATCGCCAGGAAGCCACGGGCGGCAGTCACGTCAAATGGCTGCTGATCGGTCTGCTCTGGGTGGTGGCCATCGCCTCGCAGAACATCCTGCCGATCCACATCGCGTTTATCCCGCTGCTGGTACCGCCGCTTTTATACGTGCTGACCAAACTGCAGCTGGACCGCCGTCTCATCGCCTGCGTCATGACCTTCGGCCTGATCACGCCCTACATGTTTCTGCCGGTGGGCTTCGGCAACATCTTCCTGAATCAGATCCTGCTGGCCAACGTGGCCAAGAGCGGTGTCGACATCAGCCAGGTCAACGTCACCCATGCCATGGGCCTACCGGCGCTGGGCATGGTGGTCGGTTTGCTGGTGGCGGTGTTTGTCAGCTACCGCAAGAAGCGTGTGTACGACCTGGAGAAGATCGAGCGAGTCGAGCAGGTGGCGGTGCACTACAACCCGCTGACCCTGCTGGTGGCCGGCCTGGCGATTGCGGCGGCGTTCATTATCCAGCTGTGGCTGGACTCGATGATCATTGGCGCCCTGGCCGGGTTCCTGATCTTTTCGGTGTCGGGCATCGTGCGCTGGCGCGACACCGATGACCTGTTCACCGAAGGCATGAAGATGATGGCGATGATCGGCTTCATCATGATCGCCTCGTCAGGCTTTGCCGAAGTGCTCAAGGCCACCGGTGAAGTGCAGACACTCGTGCAAGCCTCCGCGGCGTTTATCGGCCATAGCCGCGGTGTGGGCGCGCTGCTGATGCTGCTGGTGGGCTTGCTGGTGACCATGGGCATCGGCTCGTCGTTTTCCACGGTGCCGATCCTGGCGGCGATCTTTGTGCCGCTGTGCGTGCAGCTGGGCTTCAGCCCGCTGGCGATCGTGTGCATCGTCGGCACGGCCGGGGCATTGGGTGATGCCGGTTCGCCTGCGTCGGACTCCACCCTGGGCCCGACTTCCGGTTTGAACATCGATGGCCAGCACCACCATATCTGGGACACCGTGGTGCCGACCTTCCTGCACTACAACATTCCGCTGCTGGCGTTTGGCTGGTTTGCCGCGATGACGCTCTGACGGGATTGTCCTACAGATTTATTGTAACTAGCCGTTAACCTCTTGAGTTGTCCCTCAAGAGAGAAGAGCCATGCGTCTGAGTCTAAAGGCCAAAGTACTGTCCCTTGCTGTCCTGCCCGTGTTGTTGTTTGCCGTGATCATCAGCCTGACCACGGTCTGGATCCTCCGGGAGCAGGCCCGTAACGAGGTTGAAGAAACCCGTCAGAACCTGCTCAACGACGCCAAGACCACCTTGCGCGGTTACGTCGAGGTGGCCATGACCACCATCAAGCCGCTGTACGACGCTGCCGCCCAAGGCGATACGGCCGCACGGGCGCAAGTGGTCAAGCTGCTGTCCAACATCAGCTATGGCAAGGACGGTTATTTCTTCGGCTACGACTCCGAGACCATTCGCCTGTTCAAGGGCAACAGCCCGGACGGCGTCGGCAAAAGCTTCAAGGACAACCGCGACCCGAACGGCGTCTACGTCAACCGCGACCTGGTGAAAGTCGGCAAGGACGGCACCCACTACCTGCAATACAGCTCGACGCAGCCCGGCCAGACCGAGCTGGTGCCCAAGCTTGGCTACACCGAATACTTGCCCAAGTGGGACATGGTGATCGGTACCTCGGTGAACCTGGATGGCATCGACGCCCAGGTTGCCGAGGTTCAGGCCAAGGTGGAGAAACGCATGGAAGGCGTGGTGCTGAGCATCATCGGCATTGCCGTGGTGGTGCTGTTGGTGATTGCCGCCGTGGGCATGCTGGTGGCCAATACCATCCTGCGGCCGTTGCACCTGATGAAGATCAACCTCGACGACATCGCCGCCGGTGAGGGTGACCTGACCCGCCGCCTGGCCATCACCAGCCAGGACGAGCTTGGCGAACTGGCAGGCTCTTTCAACCGCTTTGTCGACAAGATCCACAGCCTGGTACGCCAGATCACCGAGATGACCTCCCAGCTTACCGGCCTGGTGAGCCAGGTCGCCGAGCAAGCCAACCGCTCGGAAAAGGCCATGGAGCGCCAGCGTCACGAGACCGACCAGGTGGCTACCGCGATCAACGAAATGTCCTCCGCGGCCCATGAAGTGGCGCGCAGTGCCCAAGGCGCAGCCGTCGCTGCGCAGCAAACCGACGCCGAAGGCCAGGCCGCGAAAAAAGTCGTGGATGGCAGCATCGCGCAGATTCACGCGCTGGTGAACGACATCCGCAGCAGCGGCGTGTCCCTGGACAGCTTGCAGCAGGATGTGTCGTCGATTGTCAGCGTGCTTGGCGTGATCCGCTCGATTGCCGAGCAGACCAACTTGCTCGCCCTCAACGCCGCCATTGAAGCCGCGCGGGCAGGGGAGGCAGGCCGTGGGTTTGCCGTGGTCGCCGACGAAGTACGGGCGCTGGCCAGCCGCACCCAGCAAAGCACCCAGGAAATCCAGGGCATGATCGACCGCCTGCAAAAAGGCACCGAGGCCGCCGTGGAATCCATGCGCCGCTCCAGCGATGCCGGCGACGGCACGTCCGCCCAGGCCAACGAAGCCGGAGCGTCCCTGGACACCATGGCGCAACTGATCGGCACCATCAACTCGATGAACGCGCAGATCGCCAGCGCGGCGGAAGAACAAACCGCCGTGGCCGAAGAGATCAACCGCAGCGTGCATCAGATCGCGGTGGCGGTTGACAGCGTGGCCGATGAAACCCAACAGGGTGCCGAGACCTCTCGCAGCCTGGCGGACCTGGGGCAGCGGTTGGGTCAGTTGGTGGGGCAGTTCAGGATTTGATTGCAGGCTTGAGCCATCGGCAACGTCCCGTTGCCGACGGGCTTGGCTGGATTGATCGATCAGGTCAACAGCGCCAAACGTTCCACCGTCTCCGGAAACTTCGACACCAGCCGAATCAAGGTTGCCGCCTGAGCATTGGGTGTGGCCCGGCCTTGCTCCCAATTTTCCAGGGTCCGGGTGTTGGTGCGCAGGTACATCGCAAACACCGAGCGCGACAGATTGAGTTGTTGACGCACAGCGACTACTTCGTCGGCAGTGAGCGGTGCCAGCTTGCTCAACTGCACCTTGTGGCTGCGCAGCGTTACCTTGCCTTCTCGTTCATCTGCCAGCGCGTCGAAGCCTTCGACCAGTTCGGAAAAGATGTCACGTTTCATAAGATTTTCTCGCTTTGATTTCCCTGTCCAGCAGGTGTTTGAGCGCCGTTTTGTGTTGAGCGCTCAGGTCGTCCTGTTCGTGTTTGCCATAAAGGGTGAACAGCCAGAACTGCGTACCGCCCGACCACCAGTAATAGATGACTCGCAGGCCACCCCGTTTGCCCTTGTTGCGTCGCTCGTCGACAAAGCGCACCTTGCGTAACCCGCCGGTTCCCTCTATCACGTTGCCCGCTTGCGGGTTTCTCATCAACTCTTGTTGAAAGCCGTGAAATAACTCATCACTCAGATAATCCCTGCGGTGCCGCTCAAAGGCTGGCAATTCGATAAATAGAGCATCCATGTTCTGTACGTAGCCTGCGTATAGTTTGGTGGCCCATCTGCGGTGGGTCAAGTGACCCTGCTGTGGGATGTTTCCTAAAACGCAACCACGATACGAGCGACCCAGGCAGGGTGATGCCGGAAGGGGAGGCATCTCGACGAGGAAAATTCCCTTTGTGTGTCAGACAACAAATTAATACGCCAGAAACGCAAAACGGCGCCCGAAGGCGCCGTTTTGCTTGCTGCGTTTAACTAAGCGATCAACCCGCCATCACCGCATGCTGCACCAGGGTGAGCAACGGTTGTGGGTACACACCCAGGAAGAACGCCAGCAGGGCGATTGCCAGCAGCATCACGCCGCCTGCTTTCTGTTCCCAGTGCAACTCGGCGTCCACACGGCGCAGGTTTGGCTCGATCAGGTACAAGGTCACCATCACGCGCAGGTAGTAGAAAACGCCGATGGCGCTGCCCAGTACCAGGGAAGCAACCAACCACCATTCGTGCGCTTCAACACCGGTGGCCACGATGTAGAACTTGCCGATGAAGCCCGCAGTCAGCGGGATACCCGCCAGGGACAGCATCATCACGGTCAGTACGGCGGTCAGGTACGGACGGCGCCAGAACAGGCCGCGGTATTCGTACAGGGCGTCGGCGTCGCGGCCTTTGTAAGGCGAGGACATCAGCGTGATCACACCGAATGCACCCAGGCTTGTGATCACGTAGGTGACCAGGTACACGCCGATGGCTTCCATCGCCAGGCCCTTGCTCGCCACCAGGGCGATCAGCAGGTAACCGAAGTGCGCGATGGACGAATAACCCAGCAGACGCTTGAGGTTGTTCTGGGTCAGCGCCAGCAGGTTACCGAACAGGATCGAGGCGATGGCGATGATGGTCAGCACGTTGCTGAGTACACCGGTGTTGGCCGCAGGAGAGATCTGGAACAGACGCACCATCACGGCAAACACGGCGACTTTCGACGCGGTAGCCAGGAAAGCAGCCACCGGCGCCGGGGCGCCTTCGTACACGTCCGGGGTCCACAGGTGGAACGGCACCAGCGACAGCTTGAACGCCAGGCCGATCAGCATCATGGCCAGGCCCAGTTGGGCAATTGGCGCAGGGCTGCCGGAGGCTGCCAGGGCGTGACCGATACCGCTGAAGCTCAGGCTGCCGGCTTCTGCGTAGAGCAGGGCCATACCGAACAACAGGAATGCCGAACCGGCAGCCGACAGCACCATGTACTTGATGCCGGCTTCCAGGGAGCGCTTGTTGAAGAAGGCATACGCCACCAGGCCGTAGACCGGGATCGACAGCAGTTCCAGGCCGATGAACAAGCCGGCCAGGTGCTGCGCGCTGACCAGCACGATACCACCGGCCGCAGCCAGCAGGATCAGCAGGTACAGCTCTTCGCGGTTGCCCGGGTAGCCGGTGCCGCCTTCGCCGAGGTAGGCGTGGGCGAGCGTGACGCAGGCCAGGGTGGCAACCAGGATCAGCGCGATATACAGCAGCGCGAAGTCATCGACCATCATCAGCGGGGTCACGGCCAGTGGCGCGACCTTGAGTGCCGGGATAATCGACAGCAGGGCCAGGTTCAAGCCCGCACAGGACAGCAGGAACGTTTGCGAGTGATTGCGGCGCCAGGCGATCGCCAGCATCACCACCACGATGGTGAGGCTGGTGATCAGCAGCGGCGCAAGCGCGATAAAGTGTTGGATCGTGAATTCCATAGCGCTCTTACCGGGCCGAAGCGAGTTGAGAGAAGGCGGTGCCGAACCACTGCTGCACGCCATGCATCGTTGCGGCAGAAGTATCCAGGAACGGTTGCGGGTACACGCCGATAAACACCAGCAGTACCGCAAGGCCGAGCACCATGATCAGTTCGCGACCGTCCATGCCGTGCAACACGGTGTCGGACTTGGCCGGACCGAAGTATGCGCGGTGGATCATGATCAGCGAGTAGACCGAACCGAACACCAGGCCAGACGTAGCGATCGCACTGACCCACGGCGTATGCACGAAGGCACCCATCAGGATCAGGAACTCGCCGATGAAGTTGCCGGTACCCGGCAAGCCCAGGGATGCGGCGGCGAAGAACAGGCTGATGGCCGGCAGGTAGGCGATACGTGACCACACGCCACCCATCTCGCGCATGTCACGAGTGTGCAGGCGCTCGTACAGTTGGCCGCTGAGGATAAACAGTGCCGCAGCCGACACACCGTGAGCCAGCATCTGGATCACTGCGCCTTGCAGCGCCAGTTGGCTGCCGGAGTAGATGCCGATCAGTACGAAGCCCATGTGGGAAACGGACGAGAAGGCAATCAGACGCTTGATGTCGGTTTGGGCGAAGGCCAGGAACGCACCGTAGAAGATCCCGATCAGACCAAGGGTCATGGCGATCGGCGCGAACTCGGCCGAGGCATTCGGGAACAGCGGCAGGGCGAAACGCAGCAGGCCGTAGGCCGCCGTCTTCAAGAGGATACCGGCCAGGTCGACGGAACCCGCAGTCGGCGCCTGGGCGTGAGCGTCAGGCAACCAGGAGTGGAACGGCACCACCGGCAGCTTCACCGCGAACGCGATGAAGAAGCCCAGCATCAGGATGTACTCGGTGGTCAGGGACATCTTGGTTTTCAACAGGTCGGCGTAGTTGAACGTGATCACGCCCGTGCTGTTGAAGTTGACCAGTACCAGGCCCAGGATCGCCACCAACATGATCAGGCCGGAAGCCTGGGTGAAGATGAAGAACTTGGTCGCCGCGTAGATCCGGGTTTTCTTGCCGTCCGAAGAACTGTGACCCCAGAGCGCGATGAGGAAGTACATCGGCACCAGCATCATTTCCCAGAAGAAGAAGAACATGAACAGGTCGAGGGCGAGGAACACGCCGACAACGCCGCCCAGGATCCACATCAGGTTCAGGTGGAAGAAGCCCACGTGACGCTGGATCTCTTTCCAGGAGCAGAGTACCGAGAGGATACCCAGCAGGCCGGTCAGCAGGATCATCAACAGCGACAGGCCGTCGAGGGCCAGGTGCACGTTGATGCCGAAGCGCTGGATCCACACGTGCTTGAATTCAAGCGCGAAGGTGGGATCGACACCCGGTGCCGGAGCAAATGAATAGTCACCGTGGGCCCACAGCCAGAGGCCGAGCGCGAGTTCCAGGGACATGGTCAGCAACGCAATCCAGCGGGGGAGGGTGGCGCCGAAGCGTTCACCCATCCAGCAGAGCAGGCCGCCGATAAAGGGGATCAGGATTAGCCAGGGCAGAATCATGACGGGCTCGTTTCCTTTCGCAAGTTCGCAAAGTTCGCAATGTGCATAGTCAGACCGCGACCACGATGATGGCGCCGATTACCAGGACGGCACCGGCCGCCATGGAAGCTGCATACCAGCGCAATTGGCCGGTCTCGCTGCGGCTCAGGGCGGTGTGACCGGCCTTGGCGGCACGCGGGATCAAACCGATGGTCTGGTCGAGCGGGTCTTTGCGCAGTACGTGGCTGATCGCAAGGTACGGCTTGACGAACAGTTTGTCGTAGATCCAGTCGAAGCCCCAGGCAGCGAACCACCAGGCCGAAAGGAAGCGGCCAATGCCACTGTTGGCGATGGCGGTGACGAAGCGGCGCTTGCCGAGGAACAGCAGGGCCGCCAGCAGGATACCCGCGATGGCGATGGCGCCCGAGGCGATTTCCAGGCTGTGCTTGGCTGCACCACCGGCATGGCCGGCGCTTTCCGGCAGAACACCGGCCAGTGGCGGGGTGATCATGGCGCCGACGAAGGTCGACAGGATGATCAGCACCGACAGTGGCAGCCAGTGGGAAATGCCATGGCCTGCGTGGGCTTCAGTCTTGGCTTCACCGTGGAACGTGATGAAGATCAGGCGGAAGGTGTACAGCGAGGTCATGAACGCACCTACCAGGCCGGCGTACAGCAGGCCGTGGTTACCGCTGGCAAAGGCTTCCCAGAGGATTTCGTCTTTCGAGTAGAAACCTGCGGTCACCAGTGGCAGGGCCGACAAGGCCGCGCCGCCGACGATGAAGCTGGCGTAGGCCAACGGCAGTTTCTTCCACAGGCCGCCCATCTTGAAGATGTTCTGCTCGTGGTGGCAGGCAACGATCACCGCACCGGAAGCAAGGAACAGCAGGGCCTTGAAGAAGGCGTGGGTCATCAGGTGGAAGATCGCGCCGTCCCAGGCGCCAACGCCCAGGGCCAGGAACATGTAGCCGATCTGGCTCATGGTCGAGTAGGCGAGGATACGCTTGATGTCGGTCTGAACCAGGGCAGCAAAACCTGCCAGTACCAGGGTCACGCCACCCACCAGGCCCACCAGATGCAGAATCTCCGGTGCCAGGGTGAACAGGCCGTGGGTACGGGCAATCAGGTAGACACCGGCGGTTACCATGGTCGCGGCGTGGATCAGTGCCGAAACCGGGGTAGGACCGGCCATCGCATCCGCCAGCCAGGTTTGCAGCGGCAGTTGCGCGGATTTACCGACAGCGCCACCCAGCAGCATCAGGGTCGCCAGGGTGATCCAGAAGTCGCCGACCTGGAATTTCTGCGGTGCCAGCACCAGCAGTTCCTGGATGTTCAGCGTGCCCACCTGTTGGAACAGGATGAACAGGCCGATGGCCATGAACACGTCACCGATCCGGGTCACGATAAAGGCTTTGAGTGCGGCGTTACCGTTGTTGCGGTTGCTGTAGTAGAAACCGATCAACAGGTACGAGCACAGGCCCACGCCTTCCCAGCCGAAGTACAGGAACAACAGGTTATCGCCCAGCACCAGGAACAGCATGCTGGCGATAAACAGGTTGGTGTAGGCGAAGAAGCGCGAGTAACCGGCTTCACCGCGCATGTACCAGGACGCGAACAGGTGGATCAGGAAGCCCACACCCACCACCACGCCGAGCATGGTGATCGACAAGCCGTCGACGTAGAGGGCGAAGTTGGGCTTGAAGCCCTCCACCGACATCCACTGCCACAACACCAGGGTGTAGTGACCGCCTTCAGGCGGTGCGACGTTGAATTGCCAGATGACGTAGGCGGCGACAATCGCCGACAGGCCAATGGAACCCACACCGACCAGGGCCGAGAGGTTTTCCGACCAGCGTCCACGGGAGAACGACAGCAGCAGGAAACCGATCAGGGGAAATACGAAAGTCAGAAAGATCATGTTCATCCGCGCATCTCACTGGCAGCGTCGATATCAAGCGTGTGGAAGCGACGATACAGTTGCAGCAGGATCGCCAGGCCAATACTGGCCTCGGCGGCTGCCAGGCTGATCACCAGGATGAACATCACTTGTCCATCCGGCTGGCCCCAACGGCTACCGGCCACGATGAACGCGAGTGCCGCGGCGTTCATCATGATTTCCAGGCTCATCAACACGAACAGAATGTTGCGGCGAACCATCAGGCCGACCAGGCCAAGGCAGAACAGGATGCCGGCGACCGCCAGACCATGCTCCAAAGGGATAGCAGGCATCGTCATTGCTCCTTGGCTTCGTTGCGGCCCAAGTGGAAGGCGGTGATGGCTGCAGCGAGCAGCAGCATCGAAGCCAGTTCGACCACCAGCAGGTACGGGCCGAACAGGCTGATGCCCACGGCTTTCGCGTCTACGGTGGTGTGGCCGATGGCCTGGCCGCTCTGGTGAGCGAACAGCACATACAGCAGTTCACCCAGCAGCAGGGCTGCCAGGATCACCGGGCCGAGCCAGATGCCGGGCTTGAGCCAGACGCGTTCCTGGGCGACAGACGCCGGCCCCAGGTTGAGCATCATCACCACAAACACGAACAGCACCATGATGGCGCCGGCGTAGGCGATCACTTCCAGCACACCGGCGAACGGTGCGCCGAGGCTGAAGAAGGTCATGGCCACGGCGATCAGCGAAATGATCAGGTAGAGCAGGGCGTGCACAGGGTTAGTGTTGGTGATCACGCGAAGCGTGGACACCACTGCAATACCCGATGCGAAATAGAAAGCGAATTCCATCTTTCTTCCTTAAGGCAGCAAGCTCTTCACGTTGATCGGCTCGGCTTCGTTTTGTGCGGCGCCTTTCGGCTTACCGGCAACGGCCATACCTGCAACACGATAGAAGTTGTAATCAGGGTTTTTACCGGGACCAGAGATCAGCAGATCTTCTTTCTCGTACACCAGGTCCTGACGTTTGAACTCGGCCATCTCGAAATCCGGTGTCAGCTGGATCGCGGTGGTCGGGCAAGCTTCCTCGCAGAGGCCGCAGAAAATGCAGCGCGAGAAGTTGATGCGGAAGAAGTCCGGGTACCAGCGACCGTCTTCGGTTTCAGCTTTCTGCAGCGAGATGCAACCCACCGGGCACGCCACGGCGCACAGGTTGCAGGCCACGCAGCGCTCTTCGCCGTCGGGGTCGCGGGTCAGGACAATGCGGCCGCGATAACGCGGCGGCAGGTACACCGCTTCTTCCGGGTATTGCAGGGTGTCGCGTTTGCGAAAGCCGTGACCGAACACCATCACCAGGCTTCGCAACTGGGTACCGGTACCCTTAACGATGTCGCCAATATATTTGAACATGGGTCAAATCCTCACTGAACCGCGCCCGCTGGCGTGTTCAACAACACAACGGCAGCAGTCACCAGCAAATTGATCAGGGTCAGCGGCAGGCAGAATCGCCAGCTGAAATCCATCACCTGGTCATACCGTGGACGCGGGATGGAAGCGCGCAGCAGGATGAACAGCATGATGAAGAACGCGGTCTTCAGGAAGAACCAGAAGAACGCCAGCTGCGGCAGGATGCCGAACGGACCGTGCCAGCCGCCGAAGAACAGCGTGACCAGCAGGGCCGAGATCAAGATGATGCCGATGTATTCACCAACGAAGAACATGCCCCATTTCATGCCGGCGTATTCAATGTGGTAACCGTCGGCCAGTTCCTGTTCCGCTTCCGGCTGGTCGAACGGGTGACGGTGAGTCACGGCGACGCCAGCGATGAAGAACGTACAGAAGCCGAAGAACTGCGGAATGATGAACCACAGGTTCTGCGCCTGGTACTCGACGATGTCGCGCATGTTGAACGAGCCCACCTGTACCACGATGCCCATCAGCGCGAGGCCCATGAACACTTCGTAGGACACGGTCTGGGCCGAAGCCCGCAAGCTGCCCAGCAGGGCGAACTTGTTGTTGCTCGACCAACCGGCGAACAGCACCGCGTAGACCGACAGGCCGGCCATGGCGAAGAAGAACAGCAAGCCGATGTTCAGGTCCGCCACGCCCCAGGTCGGGGTGATCGGGATGATTGCGAAGGCAATCAGCAAGGCGCTCATGGCCACGACCGGTGCCAGGGTGAAGATCACCTTGTCGGCAAACGGCGGGGTCCAGTCTTCCTTGAAGAACATTTTCAGCATGTCGGCGGCGATCTGGAACATACCAAACGGGCCAACGCGGTTCGGACCGTAACGGTCCTGCCACCAGCCCAGCAGGCGACGTTCGACGAAGCTGAGCAGGGCGCCCGCCACGACCACGGCCAACAGGATCACGATGGCCTTGACCACCGCGATGATCACGTCGATCACTTCAGGGGTGAACCAGGTCATTGAGCTGCCTCCTGCAGACCGTCAACGGTAAGGCCGAAGATCGCCGGAGGAATCCCCGCGAGGCCTTTTGGCAATGCAACCAGGCCAGCACCCAACTCTTCGTCGATGCGCAGCGGCAGACGCAGGGTCTTGCCGGCGACGTTCACGCTGAGCAGGGCACCGTCGTTGACGCCCAGGCGGTCGGCTTCGGACTTGGCTACGGACACGTAGGCGGCTGGAATGCGCTCTTGTACCGGCGCGGCTTTGGAAGAAGTCTCTTCGCTGCCGAACAGGTGGAAGAACGGCACAACCTGCCAGGTACCCTGGGCCGGGTTGAACGGACGCGGAACACTGGTGAACCAGTTCAGCGAGTCGCCGGTGCTTTCGATCAGGCGGGTGCCCGGGTCGCCAGCGCGGATGTGACCACCGACTTCGTCCTGGAACTTGTTCCAGGCTTGCGGCGAGTTCCAGCCCGGCGACCAGGCAAATGGCACCTGCTGACGTGGCTCGACCGAACCCGAGTAACCTTCCATGGAGAAGGCGAACGCGGTGTCGATGTCTTGTGGCGTACGTGGCTCATGCACGCTGATGTCAGCACGCATGGCGGTACGGCCGGAGTAACGCAGCGGTTCACGGGCGAGTTTCATGCCCTTGATGCGGAACGCGGCAGACGGTGCAGCGTCGACGATGCGTGCCAGTTGCGGTGCGGCGGCAGCGGCGGCAGCGGTCACGTGGTCGAGCTGGGTCCAGTCGATCGGCTGGTTCAGCAGGGTAGCGCGCAGGGCATGCAGCCAGCGCCAGCCTTCGTGAACCAGGATGCTGGCGTCCATGTACTTCGGATCGAACACCTGGAAGAAGCGCTGGGCGCGGCCTTCCTGGCTGACCAGGGTACCGTCGCCTTCAGCAAAGCTGGCGGCGGGCAGTACCAGGTGGGCACGGTCGCTGGTGGCGGTTTTCTGGTGGTCGGCAACGATCACCACTTTGGCCGCGTTCAGCGCTGCGTCGACCTTGGCCGAATCAGTGCGGGTGTACAGGTCGTTTTCCAGCACCACGATCGCATCGGCGCTGCCGTCGGTCACGGCTTGCAGGGCGGCGTCCAGGGACTCGCCACCGAGCATGGCCAGGCCGAGGCTGTTGGCTTCCGGCACGATCAGGCTGATGGAACCGTTCTTCTCGCGCAGCTTCAAGGCTTTGGCGATGTTGGCCGCGGCTTCGATCAGCGCCTTGGAACCCAACGAGGTACCGGCAATGATCAATGGACGCTTGGCGGCCAGCAGGGCGTCGGCGATACGCTTGGCCAGTTCAGCGGCTTCAGCGTCCAGGCCTTCTACGGCAGGCGCACTGGCGTCGAGGGCGTGGGCCACGGCGAAACCGATGCGGGCCAGGTCGTCAGGCGCGGCGTGTACGCATTCTTCTGCGATGTCGTCGAGCTTGGTGGCGGTCAGGCTGGCGATAAACAGCGGGTTCAGCGCGTGCTGGCCGATGTTTTTCACCGCAGCGTCGAGCCAAGGCTGGACGCGCATGGCGTCGGCCATGTCTTCGGCCTTGCCTTTTACCGACTGGCGCAGGGACAGGGCCACGCGTGCAGCGGTTTGGGTCAGGTCTTCACCGAGGACGAAGATCGCGTCGTGGTCTTCGATGTCGCGCATGTTCGGAACCGGCAGCGGGCTGTCGTTCAGAACTTGCAGCACCAGGCGGATACGCTCCAGCTCACTGGCTTCGATACCCGAGTAGAAGTGTTCGGCGCCTACCAGCTCGCGCAACGCGTAGTTGCTTTCGAGGCTGGCGCGGGGCGAACCGATACCGACGATGTTGCGACCGCGCAGCAGGTCAGCGGCTTTATCCAGTGCTTCGTCGAGGCTCAACTTGGCGCCGTCGGCCAGCAGTGGCTGACGTGGGCGGTCTTCGCGGTTGACGTAGCCGTAGCCGAAACGGCCACGGTCGCACAGGAAGTACTGGTTGACCGAACCGTTGAAGCGGTTTTCGATCCGACGCAGTTCGCCGTAGCGCTCACCCGGGGAGATGTTGCAACCGCTGGAGCAGCCATGGCAGATGCTCGGCGAGAACTGCATGTCCCACTTGCGGTTGTAGCGCTCGGAGTGAGTCTTGTCGGTGAACACACCGGTCGGGCAGACCTCGGTGAGGTTGCCGGAGAACTCGCTTTCGAGGGTGCCGTCTTCAACGCGACCGAAGTACACGTTGTCGTGGGCGCCGAACACACCGAGGTCGGTGCCGCCGGCGTAGTCCTTATAGAAGCGCACGCAGCGGTAGCAAGCGATGCAGCGGTTCATCTCATGGGAGATGAACGGGCCCAGTTGCTGGTTCTGGTGAGTACGCTTGGTGAAGCGATACCGGCGCTCGTTGTGGCCGGTCATCACGGTCATGTCTTGCAGGTGGCAGTGGCCGCCTTCCTCACACACAGGGCAGTCGTGCGGGTGGTTGGTCATCAGCCATTCGACGACGCTGGCGCGAAACACTTTCGCTTCTTCGTCTTCGATGGAGATCCAGCTGCCGTCGGTGGCAGGGGTCATGCAGGACATCACGATACGACCACGGGTGTCGTTCTCGTCGGTGTACTGCTTGACCGCGCACTGGCGGCAAGCGCCAACGCTGCCAAGGGCGGGGTGCCAGCAGAAATATGGAATGTCGAGGCCTAGCGACAGACACGCCTGTAACAGGTTGTCTGCCCCATCGACTTCGAGCTCTTTGCCGTCTACGTGGATAGTGGCCATGGTTCAAAGTTCTTCGTTGGCCCGGTGTCAGCGGGCGTGGCTAATGGAATCTTGTTATTCATGTGCATCAACACAGCCTTGAAGGCGTCAGCACATGAGAAAGCGAAGGGCACGGACCCTTCGCCTTTTTAAGCGTTACGCGCCGACTACGATCGGCCTTGCCAGAGGCGGGACGGCGGCGCTGGTAGGCGCGATGCCGGCTTCGAACTCCGAGCGGAAGTATTTGATCGCGCTGCCCAATGGCTCCACGGCGCCCGGTGCGTGAGCACAGAAGGTCTTGCCTGGGCCGAGGAAACCGACCAGACCCAGCAGGGTCTCGATGTCGCCCTCGCGGCCTTCGCCGTTTTCCAGGGCCATCAGCAGCTTGACGCTCCATGGCAAACCGTCGCGGCACGGGGTGCAGAAGCCACAGGATTCGCGGGAGAAGAACTGCTCCATGTTGCGCAGCAACGACACCATGTTCACGGTGTTGTCCACGGCCATGGCCAGGCCGGTACCCATACGGGTGCCCACCTTGCCGATGCCGCCGGCGTACATTTGCGCGTCCAGGTGTTCTGGCAACAGGAAGCCGGTACCGGCGCCGCCTGGCTGCCAGGCCTTGAGGGTGTAGCCATCGCGCATGCCGCCGGCGTAGTCCTCGAACAGCTCGCGTGCGGTCACGCCGAAAGGCAGTTCCCACAGGCCCGGGTTCTTGACCTTGCCGGAGAAGCCCATGAGCTTGGTGCCCATGTCTTCGCTGCCTTCGCGGGCCAACGATTTGTACCACTCCACGCCGTCGCCGATGATTGCCGGCACATTGCACAGGGTTTCAACGTTGTTCACGCAGGTCGGCTTGCCCCACACGCCCACGGCGGCAGGGAAGGGCGGCTTGGAACGCGGGTTGGCGCGGCGGCCTTCGAGGGAGTTGATCAGTGCGGTTTCTTCACCGCAGATATAACGCCCGGCGCCGGTGTGCACGAACAGTTCGAAGTCGAAACCCGAACCAAGGATGTTCTTGCCCAGCAGGCCAGCGGCCTTGGCTTCTTCCACGGCACGGTTCAGGTGCTTGGCGGCGGTGGTGTATTCGCCACGCAGGAAGATGTAGCCACGGTAGGTTTTCAACGCGCGGGCACTGATCAGCATGCCTTCGATCAGCAGATGGGGCAGTTGCTCCATCAGCATGCGGTCTTTCCAGGTGTTCGGCTCCATTTCATCCGCGTTGCACAGCAGGTAGCGGATGTTGATGGATTCGTCTTTGGGCATCAGGCCCCACTTGACACCCGTGGGGAAGCCTGCACCGCCGCGGCCCTTAAGGCCTGCGTCTTTCACGGTCTGGACGATGTCGTCCTGGGCCATGTCGGCAAAGGCTTTGCGCGCGGCCGCGTAACCGTTCTTGGCCTGGTACTCGTCAAGCCATACAGGCTCGCCGTCGTCACGCAGGCGCCAGGTCAGCGGGTGAGTCTCGGCCGACCGCTTGATGCGGTTGGCAGGACCGAAGGAAGTCAGGGTCATGGGTAGCCCTCGAGCAATTGGGTGACGCCAGCAGGCTGCACGTCGCCGAATGTGTCGTCGTCGATCATCAACGCCGGCGCCTTGTCACAGTTGCCCAGGCAGCACACCGGCAGCAGCGTGAAGCGCCCGTCCGGAGTGGTTTGGCCCAGGCCGATGCCCAGCTTGCTCTGGATCTCGCTGACCACGGACTCGTGGCCACCGATGTAGCAGACCATGCTGTCGCACACGCGAATGATGTGGCGGCCGACCGGCTGGCGGAAGATCTGGCTGTAGAACGTCGCCACGCCTTCAACGTCGCTGGCGGGGATGCCGAGGATCTCGCCGATGGCGTAGAGGGCGCCGTCCGGCACCCAGCCACGTTCCTTCTGGACGATCTTCAAGGCTTCGATCGACGCCGCGCGCGGGTCTTCGTAGTGATGCAGCTCGTGCTCGATGGCCGAGCGCTCGGTTTCACTCAAGGTGAAACGGTCTGTCTGGATAAGCGTGCTATTCATGCTTAGCGGTCCACGTCGGCCATAACGAAATCGATACTACCCAGGTACGCAATCAAGTCCGCGACCATTTCACCTTTGATCACCGAAGGGATCTGCTGCAGGTGCGGGAAGCTTGGCGTACGAATCCGGGTGCGGTAGCTCATGGTGCCGCCATCGCTCGTCAGGTAATAACTGTTGATACCCTTGGTCGCTTCGATCATCTGGAAGGATTCGTTGGCCGGCATCACCGGGCCCCACGAAACTTGCAGGAAGTGCGTGATCAGGGTTTCGATGTGTTGCAGCGTGCGCTCTTTCGGCGGCGGCGTGGTCAGCGGGTGATCCGCCTTGTACGGGCCTTCCGGCATGTTGCGCATGCACTGTTCGATGATCTTCAGGCTCTGGCGCATTTCTTCGACGCGCACGATGCAGCGGTCGTAGGCATCGCCGTTGGCCGCCAGCGGCACTTCGAATTCGAAGTTCTGGTAGCCGGAGTACGGGCGTGCTTTACGCAGGTCGAAATCGCAACCGGTGGAACGCAGGCCAGCACCGGTGACGCCCCATTCCAGGGCCTCTTTGGTGTTGTACTGGGCGACGCCGATGGTCCGGCCCTTGAGGATGCTGTTGTCCAGGGCGGCTTTCTGGTATTCGTCCAGACGCTTGGGCATCCAGTCTATGAATTCCTTGACCAGGCGTTCCCAGCCACGCGGCAGGTCGTGGGCGACGCCGCCGATGCGGTACCAGGCCGGGTGCAGGCGGAAACCGGTGATGGCTTCGATGACCTTGTACGCACGCTGACGGTCGGTGAAGGTGAAGAACACCGGGGTCATGGCGCCGACGTCCTGGATATAGGTACCCAGGAACAGCAGGTGGCTGGTGATCCGGAAGAACTCGGCCATCATGATGCGGATGGTGTCGACCTTGTCCGGCACCTTGATGCCGGCCAGCTTCTCGACCGAGAGCACGTACGGCAGGTTGTTCATCACGCCGCCGAGGTAGTCGATACGGTCGGTGTACGGGATGAAGCTGTGCCACGACTGACGCTCGGCCATCTTCTCGGCACCACGGTGGTGGTAGCCGATGTCCGGTACGCAGTCGACGATTTCTTCGCCGTCCAGTTGCAGGATGATGCGGAAGGCACCGTGAGCCGAAGGGTGGTTCGGGCCCAGGTTGAGGAACATGTAGTCCTCGTTGGTGCCGGAGCGCTTCATGCCCCAGTCTTCCGGACGGAAGCGCGCAGCCTCTTCTTCAAGCTGTTGCTTGGCGAGGGTCAGGCTGAATGGATCGAATTCGGTGGCGCGGGCAGGGAAGTCCTTGCGCAGCGGGTGACCTTCCCAGGTCGGCGGCATCATGATGCGCGACAGGTGCGGGTGGCCCGGGAAATCGATGCCGAACATGTCCCACACTTCACGCTCGTACCAGTTGGCGTTGGGCCAGATACCGGTCACGGTCGGAACGCTCAGGTCGCTCTCGGAGAGGGCCACCTTGATCATCACGTCGCTGTTACGTTCCAGCGACATCAAGTGGTAGAACACGGTGAAGTCGGCGCCGCTCGGCAGCCCCTGGCGCTTGGTGCGCAGGCGCTCGTCCACGCCATGCAGGTCATAGAGCATGACGTACGGCTTGGGCAGGTTGCGCAGGAAGCTCAGGACTTCGACGAGCCTGGCACGCGCCACCCACAGCACCGGCATGCCGGTGCGTGTGGCCTGGGCGGTGAAGGCGTCAGGGCCAAAACGGTTGTTGAGTTCGACGACCACATCCTGGTCGTCTGCCTTATAAGGCGGGATGTACAGAGCACTGCCTGTAGTCATGGTTTTTTATCGCTTTCGGTCAACGTAAAGAATGAAGCCAGGTTTTCGTTCTATAAAAGAAGCGGTTCTGGATCAGACTTCGTCGGGGCTGCGCAGGTTGGTTACCTGAATACGCTGTTCGCGGCGCTGTTCCTTTTGTGACGGCATCTCGGCGCGGTATACGCCTTGATCTCCGACAACCCAGGAAAGTGGGCGACGCTCCTTGCCAATCGATTCCTGCAACAGCATCAAGCCTTGCAGAAATGCTTCAGGGCGGGGCGGGCAGCCAGGCACGTAGACGTCCACGGGCAGGAACTTGTCCACCCCCTGAACCACGGAGTAGATGTCGTACATGCCACCGGAGTTGGCGCACGAACCCATGGAGATAACCCACTTTGGCTCGAGCATTTGCTCGTAGAGACGCTGAATGATCGGCGCCATCTTGATAAAGCAGGTACCGGCGATAACCATGAAATCCGCCTGACGCGGCGATGCCCGGATAACTTCGGCGCCAAAGCGCGCGATGTCGTGGGGCGCCGTGAAGGCGGTGGTCATTTCCACGTAGCAGCAGGACAGACCGAAGTTGTACGGCCACAGGGAGTTCTTACGTCCCCAGTTGACCGCGCCACTCAGCACGTCTTCCAGCTTGCCCATGTAGATGTTTTTGTGGACTTGGTCTTCTAACGGGTCGGAAACGGTTTCCCGTTCGCCGATTGGGTACTGCTCGTTAGGAGCATCCGGGTCGATCCTGGTGAGATTGTATTGCATCGCCAAAGCCTCATTGTTTCAGCTTCGCTTGCCGCTTGCGACGAGCTTCCGGAGCCCAGTCAAGGGCGCCCACTCGAAATAGGTAGACAAGGCCTGCCAACAGAATTGCTATGAAAACGAGGGCTTCGACGAATCCGGTCCAGCCGCTTTCGCGGACGGACACAGACCAGGCAAAGAGAAAAAGGGCTTCGATGTCGAAGATCACGAAGAGCATCGCGACCAGATAGAATTTGGCTGAGAGCCGCAAGCGGGCGCCACCTGTAGGTAGCATGCCGGACTCGAACGGTTCGTTTTTGCTGCGGCCCCAGGCTTTTGACCCGAGGAGGCTGGAGACGCCAAGCATGAAGGCGCAAAGGCCGACTACACCGAGGAGGAAAATGGCAAAGCCCCAGTTGTGGGCCATGAGTCCTGTCGCTTCGGTCATGCTGGAAATCCTTAACAGAGAGCAAAGGTCTCTGAGCTCGAAAAAGTAACGATGCAGTGACGATATGTCGCAGCGCAATCAATCGCGGTGATTTTATGGCTAAACACCGGGCAAGTAAAATTCCTATAGCGAAATTATTCGTTGGAATAAGGACATAGTGCACCTTCTTGGGGCTGTAGCCCTTGTGCTGCGGGCATTAGCGGGCTTTTCACGAATTGTGTTTTGTTTAACCGGTAAAGAAGTTTTCATGCTCTAAATGATAATGAATATTGTTTGCGTGGGGTTTAAGCGAATGTTTCTCGTGTGGCGGGGGAAGTTGCCGTTACTTGCTAGATTGTCGCTTAGTTGCTGACGGAGATCTTTTAACCGATCTGGTTGATGCAGATACCGCTCTAGATCAATGTTTTGCACAAATTTTCAGAATGCACACATTCCCCTTGTGGGAGCGGGCTTGCTCGCGAATGCAGTGGGTCAGCCAATGAATCTG